>NZ_JAAHGN010001368.1:0-1631 GCF_010672485.1 Moorena sp. SIO2C4
TGAAATTGCTAGGGGACTGGTGAACTACAACAGTAATGAATTACATAAGATTCGAGGGCATAAATCCGAACAAATCCTGACTATTTTGGGTTACAAGGGGGCAGAAACTGTGGTTCATCGGGATAACTTGGTACTGATGAATTAGGGAGTAGGGAGTAGGGAGTAGGGAGTAGGGAGTAGGGAGTAGGGAGTAGGGAGTAGGGAATCGGGAATCGGGAATCGGGAAAAAATCCTGTATACCTGATAGCTCTGATCAACGCTAGATAACGGTGTTTTGAGGATATTTTTAATTCGTGGCTGCCTTTTTTGCTGATTCTACCCAACTATCAAAGAGTTGCTGATTTTTCTTTATCCATTCTTCGGCATGGCGGCGAATATCTTTTGGGCTACTTTCACCATCTTGTACCAGTTTTTGTTGAGCATTCACATCGTCAATTGGAACTGTCATCAACTCAAACAGGCGTTTGGCAGCTGGATTTGCTGCTAAAAATTTCTTGTTTGCCATCACCCGAACTTTATCCACAGCAAAACCCACATTTTTTCCGTTAATAGTAGTATCTTTTTCGGTTATATTTTCCTGTTCTTTAGGTAGTGAAATAAAAGGAACCTCTAATCTAATGGTATCTTCTCCTGGCTTTAATACTGTCACTGACCAGTGGGGACTATAGCTATAAAATAAAATAGGTTGTCCTTGTTTATAGCGACCCAATGTGGCGGCCAAGAGAACATCATAGTTGCCTTGGTCATGTTCAACGGTATCGCGCAACTTGTAAGCATCCAGCTGATGTTCAATTACCAACTCACACCCCCAACCTGGATTACAACCAGTTAAGTTAGCTTTGCCATCTCCATCAGAGTCAAAAAGCTTGGCAATTTTGGGGTCTTTTAGTTGTCCGAAATTAGTAATTTTGTATTGTTCAGCAGTTTTTTTATCTATCTGATAGCTTTGCAAACCATCAGCAATAATTACTCCCACCTTTTCTAATTTTTGGTCACCACCGTTTTCTAAAAAGAATTTTTTGTGTATATTTTGCCAATGAACACTGTAGAAATCTACGTCGCCATTCCTGACAGAAATGTGTGCCAGGGGAATACTAAGTTGTTTTATTGCTGCAGGTTTATAACCAACCTTTTCCAAACCAATATTGATGATTTCGGAAACAAATAAGGCATAGGTGGAAACCGAGGATGCAGAACTGACCTTGACTCCTTTACCTGCTGTGGATTGACTCCCATTTGGGGTCTGTGCTTCACAGGCGATTAAACTGAGGCATAGAGCTGCTGCTAGGATAATACAAATAAATTGATTGATTTTCCTGATGGTCATTTCTTGGATTCTATTTGATCAGGTGCTATCGGGATGTTACAGCTAGATTTTGCCTGAAATCCTGGTAAGGCGCAATCCCGACTACGGATCATAGGGTGGAATGGGCTGTTGGTGGCATGGGCATGTTGCCTGTTTCATTTCCGGGCAGGCAGGATGCCCACTCTACTGGTCGGGCGGGCAGGATGCCTACTCTACTGCTATTTCGCGCAGCGGGCAGGATGCCCACTCTACTCCTATTGATTCGTTGATTCAGCAACGCCCAATTTCTTGCTTAAACACTGGTTTCCAATGCTATCTTACGGAA
>NZ_JAAHGN010001369.1:0-1627 GCF_010672485.1 Moorena sp. SIO2C4
ACTATGATGTCAAATCATATCATGTCCAGGGTAAGCGCAAGAAAAAATTGCCCATAATGTGCATTGGCTGGATATCGGTTGATCGTGGCTCGAAGATTAGTCGATATCTTACTATCTTCGATAACCTATTAGAGGGAGAGTGGGAAGTGTGGGGAGATTGGGGGGGTTCCTAGGGAATGCGTTCGCGTAGCGGCTCTTTCATAGCATCCCATTATATCGAATCCCATAATTTTGAAGTTGGAAGACTTATCCAAAATAGTTCAAAACTATGATATGATTCCCTATTTTAACCAAACCTTAACAACTAGTGACCTCGGCAAAATTCAATCAAGATTTTAGTAATCGGTAATCCTAATCCAATTACCAATTACCGATTACCAATTACTAAATTGGCCTAAAACGCACTAGGAGGAGCGGTAACAAAGGAACGAGGAGGGAAGACTTGTAAATCAATATGCTGCTCTGGACTGAAATCAAGACCTGCTTGTAGTTGAGCAAATTGTTGCTCTTCAAAAGACAGAGCACCTGTAGTTTTATTGTAGGAGATTTGATCAATATCAAGTTCCCCAAAACTAACAATTTCAATCCTATCTCCCTGTTGGACATTGAAATCTGTAATCCTGTCAATTCCGCTTTCAGGTCGTGGCACTTCCGAGTCATCGTTCCTCGGCAATAGGAAACTATCAGTTATGTTGATTCCCCTTGAAAATTGTAGCGGTTGTGATGGAGGCATTGAAGGCGGGAAGATTGGTAATGGACGATTTGTAAATGTGAACTTAAAGATATCAGATCCGTGACCACCAGTCAGGGTATCGCTTCCGTTGCCACCTACTAGAGAATCATCACCATTGCCACCAATTAGATAATCATTCCCACCACCAAAGACATTTTGATCATCACCATCACCAATCAGGGTATCATTGCCAGTGCCACCAATGAGAGTATCACTGCTACCCCCACCTTCGAGCACATCATTTCCGTCTCCACCATCCAGGATGTCACGACCTGGATTATAGTTGATGGGAATTCCAGTCAAACGTCTACGAACATCACCTAAAAGGGAATCATCACCAGCTCCGCCTTTTAGGGTATCATTACCATCTGCTCCGTTGAGAGTGTCATTTCCTGTGCCACCGTCGAGGAAATCATGATCAGATGTCTGTTTAACCTCAAACAAACTCAAGCCAAAGCTAGGACCCGGTCCACCAGTAAGGACATCATTCCCTGAGCCACCAATCAGAGTATCATTACCCTCTCCACCGTTGAGAACATCTGAATCCTCCTCCCCTTCAAGACGGTCATTACCCCCTCGACCATTGAGAATATCATCCCCAGCTCTACCTTTGAGGGTATCATCCTGTGAGCCACCGCTGAGAGTATCGTTGCCACTATCACCTATGAGAATTACACTAAGCTGTTCGGCATTTAAATTGGTATAATAAAAATTAATAAATAACCCAATAATAGGAAATATGCCAGCAAAAAATTATCTGACACAAGAGCAAAAAACAATACTTCAAAAAGCCTTAAAAATAGAAGAAAATGGAAATATTAGAGAACGTATTTTAATTTTGCTGTTGTTGAATAGTGGAAAAACACAGTTAGAAATTGCTGAAGTTTTGGGTTG
>NZ_JAAHGN010000137.1:0-10700 GCF_010672485.1 Moorena sp. SIO2C4
TTAAAAATATCCTGGAACAGGCTGTGTCAGAACACTCATTGATTGAACTAAAGACTGAGATAGATTTTGATGACTTTGAGGAACTAGTTTGCTATGGTAGAGGAGACAAATCTAAAATTTATTTTTTGAACAAACTTTTAAAACCAACTGAACAAAACATTGAAATCTATGAACGAGTAGTTTTATTGATTAAATTCAAAGATAAATCTTATTTTGAATCAAAAACTTCTAAAAAACTGAAAAATCTCAACTTTGTTCCCGGTAAAATTTATGTTTATCTCTATGGCAATATTCCCAAATTTGATCTAGAATTCTTATTTCCAAATGTTCAAATAGGAATGACCTGGAAAGACCGCCTATTATTTGGTTTACCTGCCATTGGAGCTGCCATTCCTCTTCTGGTCAAAGTTCTACCCCAACTTATCTTTATCCTGGGAATAATTTTGTTCGCTATGGGAGTGGAAAGCTTCAGAATTGACCAGGAAAAATCCCATGATATTATGGCTGTACTGCTCACTACTTTATCTGTGGTGATCGCCTTCGGCGGATTTGCATTTAAACAGTACACAAGTTATCAAAATAAGCAGATTAAATTTCAAAAAAGTGTTACCGAGACCCTTTTCTTCAAAAATTTGGCCATTAATGCTGGTGTGTTTAAGTCTTTGATTGATGACGCTGAAGAAGAAGAATGTAAGGAGATTATTCTAGTTTATTATCATTTATTAACTAGTAAAAAGCTACTTAACCCTAAAGAGTTGGATAACCACATTGAAGCATGGATGGATGATAAATTTGACACCAAAATTGACTTTGATATCAATAATTGCCTGCGTAACCTCGAAGAAATAGAGGGCAAAATTGTAAAGGATAACCTAGAACAAGGGAGTAGATGTCCAATCCCTCTGCTGACCTATGATCACCAAGGTCGTTGTCAAGTCTTACCCCTACAGGAGGCTAAAACCTTGATCGATTATGTTTGGGATAATGCATTTGGTTAACCATCTTTAGTCTCCTCTAAGATTCATGGTTCATAGTTCATAGCAACAGTACTAATCAAAACTAATGAACCATGGACAATTAACTATGGATAATTAACCAGCCCACAACCCCCAGAAAAATCGGTTTGGAACACCAACCGATGGTCTAGCTCAAGACATAGACAAGTTTCACGTCTGAGGGTGACAAATTGGCAGGCTGCTGAGTGTCTGGTTGTGTGAGGTTTGCAATTAGGTGAAGCAATAAAGTGAGCATGGCGGCTTGAATTAGTCTTTGGAACATGAGTGTTCTCCTGAATCCCGATGGGCTGGCAGTGATTTTTCTCTGTTGAATATCTACAGAATATCTACACATTCCCAATCTACGACTCCGGTAAAAAACTTGTCAGGTATAAAATTTAGGTAAAATTATGGAAAATTAAGGAATTAAGTCTTATCACTCTACTAGCTGTCTTTCCAATTCTTGCCGCAGACGGAAAAGAATAGTGTCCGACTCCACCCGGTCTAGAATTTCTTTAATGACGGTACTTGCTCCTAGTGGTCCGAAAGAGCAACCTTGTTCGAGATAAACCTGTGCCGCTTGACCAACAGCATACGCCCCATAACCGGCAATTCCAGCTTGGGTAATTGCTGCCCCAGCAAAGGCACCCAAGCCACTCGGACCGATAACCACTGATGCACTCTTACCTACACCAAAAAGCACACTGGTACCCAGTTCACCTAGCAGTAAGCCTCCAGAACTGATCAAAATCTTTTGCCATAGCTTACCTGCTTCATAGCTAGTCATAGGTAGACCATACAGCCGCGCTAGAGAACGAATCATCACCAAGTCAGTCAGAGTACCCCCTAACACATCTAAAATTCCAATCGGATTGAGGGCGACTGCTAGTGCTTTATACTTGGCAAACTGCCAGATTAAGTCTTCTGCTTCAGTTTTGTGTAACTCAATGGCTTTTTTTGCAATAGTATTCTGAGTATTGCGGGCTTGAAATAGAGCGTTGAGGGCTAAAAGTGATCGCCCTTCTCGGTTAAGTAGACTGAAAATTTTCTGTTTAAGCTGATCCACATTCGGAGGTGGAGTTTCCCATTCATAGGTCACTCTACCATCAGGCCACTCCACCCGTACTTCCATAGAAGCTGGTTCTGCTGCCACTAAGACAATCTCATCCGCTGACAACATCTTTTGTAAACGCCGATCCTTGGGGCTACCGGTACCGAGTTGTTGCAACTGTTGATAAATTGCCTCCCGGTCTTGTTCTGGATAGAGGTCAATTTTGTTAAATACCAAGATTAGAGGCTTTTGGCTTTGCCGCAGTTCACAAAGAGCTTGATATTCAGTGCGAGTGATATCACCAGCCACCACAAATAAAATTAAATCCGCTTGGGATACCACCTCCCGTGCCATCTGCGCCTTTACTTCTCCATGAATTTCGTCCAATCCTGGCGTATCAATCAATTCCAAGAGGACTTCACTGTCGGAGCTAGGTGTCCAGCGTACTGACTTGGGCCATTGAGTGACACCGTGAATCGGACCAGTTTTAAGAATTTTTTGTCCCAGCAAGGCATTTATTACCGCTGACTTACCACGACTAACCAAACCAAAAGCGGCAATGCGAATCAATCCTTGGTCAAGTTTGTCTAGGCTAGACTGCAAAACCTCTAATTCAGTTTGCAGCAAGGCTTGCATTTCCACATCAGCAGGATTCCCCTGGGAACGATGAAAATTGGTGTACCAGGACAAGGCTTGCTGTAAACTGGCACGAGTGCGGTTGAAGAGAGTTTTCTGCTGGTTGTTGGTGCCATAGGATGTCTGATTACCACCAGCTGGTTTAGATTGGGAAGATCCAGGATAACTCAAGGTTAAATAGGGAAAGACCAGTTACAGTTACTATTTTTACCTAAGCCTTGATGAGAAAATACCCATTATCCGATAGCAATTACCTGATACCAAGTTGCAGTCAAAGAATAAACAAAAAGGAATTGGGAATTAGGAAATTTCCCCCAATTCCTCCTGACCCCATAGGTAAATTAAACGTCAACAACGCCACTTGCTATAAGCCTGTAGACTAATGTGGGATTGGCGCAGGCTGATTGATGGAGGTAAATATGAGTGATGTGAATAAATCTAAACAACAGCTGATTCAGGAAGTGAAAGCACTGCGCCGACAAGTGGATCAACTTAAAGCTACACGAATCGTCTTCAGTGCTCAACATCAGCTATTTAAAACCTATGCCACCATGATGCAAACCGCCTCTGGCTCCCTGATGCTTAGAGCTTTGTTACAAGATATACTCCACGTTGCTGGTCGGCTCACTAAGGCAGAGGAGAGTAGCCTGTTTTTACTCAATGCTGATGGTATGGTCACTGAGAGTCTTCTAGCTCGCGGTGCAACCCTCCCACGATATAAAAAGCAGATCATTGGTCAGGTTCTAGACCAAGGTTTAGCTGGTTGGGTTAGCCGCCATCGGGAAGTTGGGCTGATCACTGATACTATGGATGATGACCGCTGGCTTACCTTACCTGGTCAGCCCTATCAAGTACGCTCAGTATTAGCTGTTCCTATTCTCAGGGGCAAGAGGTTATTAGGCATTATCACCCTAATGCATTCCCAGGCGGAACACTTTGGTGCTAAATCTGCCCGTTTAATGGAAATGACTGCTGAGTCCATGGCTTTGATCTTAGAGAATGCTCAACTCCACAGTCAACAACAACACCTAGGGCAACAGTCTCCTCAGAACTATCAAGTTTTCTCCCCACCCAATCAGCTCACTGAGAGTTCAGATAATTTCTCTTCCCTGGGAATTTACATAATTTATAGTAAAGGCGATTTTCTATATGTTAATCCCAAAATGGCGGAAATTTTTGGCTATTCCTTTGGTGAACTTATTTCTCTGCAATCCTTACTACACGTGGTGGCAGAAGACAAGCGTAAATTTGTGGATGAGCGAATAACTAATTGTCTTCAGGGTCAGGGTAAAAATCTCTACTTTACCTTTCCTGCTCAGTGTAAAGATGGCAGCAAGATTAACGTAGAAATTTATGGTTCCCGAACTAAATTATACGGTAAGTTAGTAATCATTGGAGCTTTGCGAAGACTTAATAATTTAAGGGGTTAAGTTCTATGATGTTTGCTCGATTATGTTTGCTCGATGGTGTTTCCTCTAGCAATACTATTGCCCTGAGATATAGTCATCGGCAGGTTTAAAAAAATAAGTTTTATAAAAATTATGGATAGTGTCTCTAATTTTTTGATAGTTTAGAGCTGATTCGCTTAATATTTCTGGAACGGCTAGCAATGGTAGCTTTCCCTTTACCGATTTGTACAAATACTTTACCAGAGAAAAGATTACTGAGAGCTGGGCGTTGGTAAACTACAAAATCATCTAGCTTTGATGTTTCCTCAAACCCCATCTCGGTCAGAGCATCATTGAGAGCAGCAGTAAAAACTTTCTTACTCCTGAATTCTAGGGATACTGTAACGGTTCGATTGAAGTAGGTACCTAATAAACCACCGATTAAGCCAAAAATTATACCAACACTATAGGGCATCCCTGTCACCAGACTTAGCCTCAAAACTTGCGAGGAAAAGACAGTGGTAATTAGGGTTGTACAGGTGAAGTAGTACAAGAATGTTATTAATAAACCAGGACCGAGCTGCATAGAAATTTTATTTGATGTTATAACTATACATTTGCCATTAGTTTAAGACATTTTGAATCTGTTTCAACAGGTGCGACCCGTGGCGAATTTAATTCTTAATGGGTCAAGCGCACCTTTGTTTTTTCCAGAGCGCGTTCGCGCTCTGCTGACCATCTCCATCTTCCGAGAGAGGTAAATCTCGGTCTCTATCCAGGGATGGATTGGGGTAGTGAACGGATTAACATACCTTAGTCTAGCTGATCAACTGGTTCACAGGGGTTGATCAAGTTAGCGATCGCGTGTAGAAGGGAAATCCACCAGGGAGGTACTGCCCCTCCTACCACTGCGTTATCAGCACAGTGCCTCGCTTTTCGGCTTCTGGTGGCTAGAGGAAGATGGAGGAATCGAACCCCTACAACATCGCTGCCGTACCACGGTTTTCAAGACCGATTGCCGTCCACTCGGCGGCATCTTCCTTAAGGTGCGCTTTCCGTTGGCGAATTAAATTCGCCACGGGTCGCACCTAAGGGTGTCTGACGGGACTTGAACCCGTTATGACTGGTTCCACAAACCAGCGCCGCGACCACTTTGGCTTCAGACACCAAGTTGTTTAAAACAATACAAAGTTCTAATTATTTAGTGCTAATTATTTAGGATTGCTATCGTTAGCATCAAGTTCCTTGTCACGCAATATTGCCCTGACTGTCATTAAAATCTCTCCTAGTTTGTTTTTCCCACTACCATCAGCACCACAACCCCAGTAATAATCTATGGGTGAATTCTCAACAATTAGCTGATCACCTGTAGCAAGTAGTAACTGGCGAAGATCACCATGGGTTTCAAATTTTTGTAACACTCCTCGCTGCATAATCTCATCTTTGACTTTTTCCCAATCATCACGAAGAGGATGAGAGCGATTGCGTCCCATTTTTGCTGCTTCCTTTGGTGTTTTTGCCTCACGTATTTTGTCATACCAAGAGGAATCAGTAGTCACAAATTTTTGGGCTTGGAAGAAATGCTCACTAGTCGCCCACCACAATTCATCTAGCTCAAAGCCATGTCGGGAGAAGTTGGAAAAACAACCATAGGGTTTTTGGCGAGTACCGTAAAAATAGATTGTCATAATTGTTGCTGAATAATGAGAATGCTGACCACTCAGCCAGGTGGAAACCTCAAGGTTTTATGGAACCTAAAACCATAGTCCCTGGATTTTATCGATGGTTGACTTTTATGGTTTGAAGGTTGATAAGCTAAGGTTTGATGATTGAGGTTTAAGGGTTAACCGTTAACCTTTGACCTTTAAATTTAGCTTAAGATGGAGTCGGATTTGAACCAACAATCAATGATTACAAATCATATGCTCTACCAATTTGAGCTATCCATCTTACTTAAAAACCATAAATTTAGAGATTTTCGAGTGACCAGCACGCATCACCATTTTAATCAGGAATTTCGATCATTGTCCTAGCATTGCTGATCGAGAGTACTCGATCAACTGTTGACTTGAACTGTTCAATAAAGGTTTGTCGTCTTTCAAGTTCTTCAGCCAGGTTAGTAGGATCCAGTAGTTCAACCCCTTCTCTAGCTAGAAAGCTATCTGACAAGGATTGATACTTCTGTGAACCAACCGATGCATTCTGTCCTAGCACTTCCAGAGCTAGTTTATCAAGTCTGTCTTTGACTCGTGCTTGTGCCGTCTTATAGTGATTCAGGGTTTTAGTATATGCTGACTGCATAGTACCGATAACTGCTTCATAATACATGATAAACATCTTCATCTCAATGGCTTCTGCCACAGTCATCTCTTGGTCAGCAACCGTAACCATTGTAGACGCATTGGATAAGACAATTACTCTCTTGATCGTCCGCCTTCTGGCAATCAAGGCATCCACTTTTTGCAAAGCTGCTTTAGCTTTTATCTCATAATCTTCTCGTGATTTGAAGCCTGTTGGCACTTGACCGACTTCAACCACAGAAATTAAGGTGTTGTTGTCCAAAGCTGCTCTGGCTGAGTCAATGCGCTTTTGCAGCAAGGTCAACTCTGCTAGAGCATCTGTGACAGTCATAGTTGTCATTTTACCCTCCTTATCTCTTCATTTGTATCTCCTAGCTCATCACTTGTCAACCATGGTGTTAGTGTCAGCATTCAGCTCTCAGCTGTCAGCCGTCAGATTAAAATAAACTTCGTTCGCGTACCGTGCGCATCCCACAAACGGTAGAATTGAATAGTTCGACATTAATGACAATTGAAAGTCTGGTAAAAAGCCCATTAAGCATCCCGCATAAGCTGATAGCTGATAGCTGATAGCTTACGTTATTTGTTATTTGTTATTTGTTATTTATTATTTGTTACTTTATAGTTTTTACTTGACAAACCCCTTTCAATAACTTTCAATAATAAGTATTCAACCAGAGATGATATTACATCATGGCTGCAAATTGGTGGCAGGGGTGAGAATTGCACTCACTGATTTCCAGGTTATGGGCCTGGCGAGCCTACTCTTGCTCCATCCCTGCGATACCCCTGGCAGGATTTGAACCTGCAAGACACTCGTTCTGGGGGAGTGATGTCTACCAATTGCATCACAGGGGTAAAGTCGGGGTGACAGGATTTGAACCTGCGACATCTTGCTCCCAAAGCAAGCGCGCTACCAAACTGCGCTACACCCCGTTAGTACTCCTGGTGGGAGTCGAACCCACAACTGACCGTTTTTAAAACGGTCGCCTCTGCCAATTGGGCTACAGGAGCATATTTGATACCAAGTTGCTATCAAAATTGATTTGGTTTGAAGGTTGAACGCGATCGCGTGGCCTTAAGGCCTACGGTTGTTTGGTTGTTCGCCTTTGGCGTCCGAAGTAGGGTAGGTTGTTTGGTTAAAGCTTACAACCGGTTAACCTTCAACTGCTTAACCTTCAACAATAGAATGCCGGAGTTGGACTCGAACCAACCTCTCCGTGATTCAGAGTCACGGCGACTTGCCAATCGTCCATCCGGCATTGAGCACTTGCAATAGCAAGTGACAGCCCCCCAAGGTCGGCATCGAACCGACGACCTCTCGCTTTTCAGGCGAGCGCTCTACCCAACTGAGCTACCGGGGGATACAAAGGAGAAAGATCAAACCCCTCCTGACTGCCCTGGCAGGAATCGAACCCGCGACCATCGAGTTAACAGCTCGCTGCTCTTCCAACTGAGCTACAGGGCATTCATCGTGCCGACGGGGATCGAACCCGCAATCACCTGCTTGAAAGGCAAGCGGCTTAACCAAATTTGCCTACGGCACGGGAGCGCGGAGACTGAGATTTGAACTCAGATCAACGGTTTTGGAGACCGTCATGTTGCCAGTTACACCATCTCCGTATGTGGTAGCAGCGGCGGGACTTGAACCCGCACCCACCTGGTTATGAGCCAGACGCTCTACCTTTGAGCTACGCTGCTTGGAGTCACTGCTTGGAGTCACTGATTGGAGCAGGATTTGCACCTCCAACCGATAAAAGCGACTGCAAAGAGCGATGCAGAGGTGCGACCCGTGGCGAATTTAATTCGCCTACGGAAAACGCACCATTACGGTCTTGGGGGTTTCCCCCATGAGCGACTGCATCAAGACAGCGAGGCTGACGGGAATCGAACCCGCGACTTCCTGTTCGACAGACAGGCGCTCTGACCGTCTGAGCTACAGCCCCAGGACTTGAGCAGTTTATCCGTTGGAGTTTAGATCAATCTTTTAGATAAATCTTTGAGTTCACTCTGTGGGGAATCAACCCAAGGGTCTATCCCCACGTGATGAGCAAACACAGTTATATCCAAACATGAATCAAAAGGTATGTTACATATTTAGTTGTCAAGGTTCGGTGTAAGCTTTGGGATTCGAGCTTTTTGACTCTTTCCTCTGCGCTCTGTTTATATACTACATAAATACTACAAGCGGTGTCAAGGGTTTGGGCAAACTTTTTTTGGAAATTTTTAGGACTTATGTGGATAGCCCCCTAAACCTATATATATAGCGTTATTTTATAATAATACACACTATATGTATATTTAGGGGGGTAACTCGTAATTGCCAGAGGGGCAAGGGATGGTTGAACGGATGTAATGGATGACAGGATCGAGCAGGTCTCGATCAGGAGAAACATGTTACTCAGTTGTTACTGGTGCCTCTTCCCCCTCTTCGGTCTCTTCTTCAATCCTGAAGGAGGGTGGGATTGGGATTCGGTATGATGTACAGACAGTGCACTATGGCAATAAGCAACAAGCAAGAATGCATTTAGATCCCCTAGTCCCTAATTCTTTGTTGAATCTTTTGCAACTGGCTAGTCCCGTACTACCAGTGGGTGCTTACGGCTATTCCGAGGGTTTGGAAACGTTAGTTGATATTGGTGTGATTCACAACCAGGCTACTCTGCACCAGTGGCTAGAGCATCAACTGCGCTATGGAGCCATTCGATTAGAAGGTTATGTTATGGTCCGAGCTTACGAAAGTTATGGCAAAGGGGATTTAGAGGGTTTGAACTACTGGAATGCTTGGGTAAGTGCTGCTAAGGAAACTGCTGAATTGCGGACGCAAAGTTGGCAGATGGGTAACTCGTTGATGCGGTTACTGCTGGATTTGCACCCACCCAGTGAAACCATTGTGGAGAGAACTCATGTAACCTCTGAACCAAATGTAATCTCTCTACACGATGTAGCATCAGCTGTGGGTCAACCCTGTAATTATGCGATCGCGTTTGGGATTGGGGCTGCTCACTGGCACATTGACATTACAGCCACAGTCTTAGGTTACTTACATAGCTGGGCATCTAATGTGATCGGTGCTGGGGTCAAAGTGATTCCCCTTGGTCAAACCGTTGGTCAACAGCTACTCCTAGCACTCAACCATAGACTTACTCTGACCACCGAAGATGTTTTAACTTTGGCGGATGAAAAATTAAGTAGTTGTGGCTGGGGATTAGCCCTGGCAAGTATGGCTCACGAAACTCAGTACACACGATTATTTCGCAGTTAATTCTTTTGAAAATAAATAATCCTTTTTTTAAAGACTTAATAAAGTTAGCTATATTTTGTTGCTGATGTTACTGAGAGATGCTAGATTTTCTAGTTAGCAAAGTATCCTACGACAATTAGCGTATCTTAAGACTTATATCATAGTTATGATTAAGCCAGAATAAATAAAGTTAAGTTTAATTAATTTTATTTAAAAAACAACCTTAATGAAGCTAAAATTTATCAAGGTCAGCTACTAATTTACCTTCATTTTGGCTAACCGAGTTTTGCTTATGGTTAGTGAAACTCGATAATGGTGCATCTCCACAACCTTGGCTTGACTTGTCTGCTAACATTACCAGTTTGGTGCATTCCTACAAAACCATGATTTACGGAAAACTGGGCGAAAAACCCGATATTTTGTAAACAATATACAAATATAGTGGCTGCGTAAGTTCTGAAAACTATACACAATATCAGGATTCACAATATTATAATTCACAATATTACCTATTAGGTATCTAGGTATCTAGGTATCTAGGTATCTAGGTATCTAGGTATCTAGGTATTAATGAAAACAGGAACTATTGACAACATCGGTGCTAATAGAGGCGCTATAAAACTATGATTATTACTTGTTAATTATTCATTTTTAATTGTTAGTTAATAGTTACTAATTACTAGTGGCATTGCTATATATCCATAGAGACACCAATGACGACTGACAAATTATTGACTACCGACAAACTGGCACAACAGATTCAAGCTTGCGCAAAGGCGCAATTGACTGGTCGGTTGAAGATTAAAGATCCCCACGGTCAGCAGTGGAGTCTTTCTTTCCACTTGGGTCGTTTGATTGGGGGTGCTAGTAAAATGCATCCGATTCGTCGTTGGTGTCGGCAGTTGTCTGTACACTGCCCAGAACTATCAGCATTTCCTGTGTGTCAGGGATCGTCGGTTCAGCCGGTGTATTGGGATTACCCATCTCTAGCAGAACTAGTCAGACAGGGGAAAGTACCGCTAAAACAGATGAGGTCGGTTGTTGTTGGCAACTGTACAGAAATAGTTTTCGATATCATCCAACGGC
>NZ_JAAHGN010001370.1:0-1624 GCF_010672485.1 Moorena sp. SIO2C4
TCTACTTGCTAGCCCCTAACCAAAGCACCAGACGGTTTGGCAACCGCATTGTCATTAATGAATATTCCATGCGCAGTCCCACCACTACTCCTAGCCCACCGCCATCGATGCTGCGGGTGTTCATACTGGGGGGTGCCTATTGCCTCTTGCCTATTGCCTCTTGCCTCTTGCCTATTGCCTCTTGCCTATTGCCTATTGCCTATTGCCTCTTGCCTCTTGCCTTGCGCGTAGCGCTATAACTGCTATATTTCAACCCTTGCCATAAACCACCACATTCAAGTACTCTTACCAATATGCCCCCTGGGGGGATATTGGTAATGATATATTAAGTTGAATAAAGATAATTAAAGATAAATAACAAAATTTTGTTGAAAAATACTTGGTTTTCTGGTATATCCCCAAGGAATTCTAATAATTTAGGGCAACTACTTCTATCGATACCCCCTAGGGGAGTGAGTAATCCTCAAGGATGGCTATTATTTGCTGCCGCCTCCTTCCTGGTTTCTGTGCCAGTGTTCTTCCAAGCTCCCCTAGTGCGCCTTTTCCCACTGTTGAGTTTAGTCATCACCCTGGCTTGGGTGTGGCTAGGGATAAAACTGCTCCAACGTCCATCAACCCAAGTCTGGGGTGACTTGCTGTTGGGATTTAGCTGGAGTTGGCTGGCTGGTTCACTATATTGGGGTTGGTTGCGGACTGAACCTCTACTGCATTTACCGGTAGAGGCAATTGGTCTACCATTCGCTCTGTGGGGATTGTGGCGGGGTTGGGGAAAGGTAGGAAATCTGTTTTACTTGGGTTCGTTATTCGGTACAGCCATGACCGACATCTATTTCTACTTGACGAATCTAATTCCCTACTGGCGTCAGGTGATGGTAGTAGAGCCAGTCCTGGCAAAACCAGTCTTTCAAAATGCGATCGCACAAGTCCAAACTCCTTGGGGAATTAGCTGGGCAGTGCTTTTGGTTGCTACGCTAGGAATAGTTGGTCTTTGGTCATTGACAAAAGAACAGCCCCATTGGTGGACGTTTAGTGGAGCCGTTTTGAGTACAATCGTGGTAGATAGTCTTTTTTGGTTGGCAGCTAACCTAGCATGATGACTCCAGACACTGACCCTAAAAGGTACAGTGTGGGCTTCTTCGGAAGCCTTATTCATTTATTTATATATAGATATTTATATATATATATAAATATTAGGTAAGTTTTGACCATTGTCATTGTGATGGTTATTCCGAAATGACTCCATCATCCTGTGAATGTATCTACTAGGGTCAGCTTCTGAGTCTTGCTGGGTTTTTGACAGCAGCATACTCAAGCTCGATTAGCAGTAACTAGTCAGTAACTTATTGCTGCTATTGTTTCTCCAACTTCTGCGCTATCCTTCCCTGATCAGGGGAAATCTTGGAAAATTGATGCAATGATCAACCTCTCCGTTAACCCTGTTGTTGCTCCTATATCTGTGGTGACTTTGCGATCCACCCCTTACCTACTTATGCCTACCGACTCTGACGATCAGTATATGCCATTAGTTGGTAGTAATTGCTGGACCGTCGGTCGTAGTTATGATAACAATTTTGTACTTTCAGATCGCTGGATTTCCAGAAACCATGCGATGTTGCAGTGTACA
>NZ_JAAHGN010001371.1:0-1620 GCF_010672485.1 Moorena sp. SIO2C4
TTTCAACCAGCTAACTTTCAACCAGCTAACTTTCAACCAGCTAACTTTCAACCAGCTAACTTTCAACCAGCTAACTTTCAACCAGCTAACTTTCAACCAGCTAACTTTCAACCAGCTAACTTTCAACCAGCTAACTTTCAACAGACCCCTAAAGCTGACCGATAATTTTATGGGTCTGAGGCACCACCCTTACCTGCTTAAGAGAATGCTTCATTAAAGCCTGCCAAGCCAAAACCTGCTCCGGAGTAGGAGCAACTATTGGTTGCCCAGACCCCTCCAACGGAGTCACTGGTTGCAGAAATACTGGAATTTCCGCGCTAACCGCTGCTACCAAATCAGCAGATTGTTCTAACTCCGTGGGGTCAGTGTGGCAATCAATAATTAACTTGACAAATACCTCCACTGATGAGTTGTGGCACAGCTTGAGAAATTCCCTGTGAGCAGCCCATCTGTTTTCTCCACTCACACTGGGCAACTTAATATCCATACCCACTGAGTCCAAATAGGGCAAAAGCCTTGCCATCTCTTCAGGACGATGACCGCCAGTTTCTAGGTAAATGGGCAATCCAGTTAACTGTCGTAGCTCAGGCAGACATTCCACCAGAAACGGAGTATGAAGTAAAGGTTCACCACCAGTGAGGCTAATGCTATCGTGCAATCGATGTTGATTTTGTCTGTCAACCCATTTCAGTAGCGATCGCAGGGGGACTGGATTTGGATAAGTTTCAAAATCACGCTTACCGGGAGTCTGTTCCACCTGGCATTGAGGAGGGACAGCCCAGGTATGGAAACTGTCACAGAAATGACATCTTAGATCACATAGGGCAAACCGGATAAAGATCTGACGAGTGCCAACATTTAGCCCTTCTCCTTGAATAGCAGAAAAAACTTCGATCAGGCGGGCAGTTGCTTGAGTCCCACAGAGCATGTTCAGATTTTCAAAGATTTCATAATATTTGACTATTTTTTTGGCGAATCCTAGCGTTCTAGGACAAAATAATGGTCAAGACTATAGGTTAAAATCTAGCCCTTTTTCTTCTATGATGGTTGATTCAGTCAAGAGCGACAATTTCCTGGTAGTGTTCTCACAAGATACTCCCGTGGTGGAATTACCCAGTCGTGTCAGTGTACTAGAAGCTGTGGAGTTTAAGCAACTATTCCAGCAGCTTCTCCAAAAAATTCCTCTGCCTGAAACAATCATATTTGATTTTCACCAGACTAATTTTATCGATAGCAGTGGTATCGGTGCATTAGTGAGTAATCACAAAAGCGCCCTAGAACAAGGGGTTAAAACGTTGCTTAAAAATGTCACTCCCCAAGTCATGTCTGTATTGGTCATTACAGGACTAGACCAAAGGTTAACCATACAACCATCAGATAATAGTACCACACTAAGCACCAACAAATCAGTAAATCACTTACCAACAACCCATCCCTCCGTTAGATCTCCGGTGAAGCGATTAATCGATATTCTGGGTGCAATCGTGGGTTTGGGAATTACTGGTATTTTATTTCTTCCCATTGCCCTTGCTATTAAGCTAGATAGCCCTGGTCCGATTTTTTTTGGTCAAATCCGTTGTGGTTGGATGGGAAAGCGGTTTCGGATCTGGAAATTTCGCA
>NZ_JAAHGN010001372.1:0-1613 GCF_010672485.1 Moorena sp. SIO2C4
TTACAAGTAGTGGATCACCTTGGGAAGTGTGTCGGTATCCTGCAATACCAAACAATCAAGATCCTGTTTATGTTGCTCAACCACCTCGAAAAATTCAGATTCGGAGCTAGTAGAGTGTATAATATACTGCTCGCTACCCAAAACCTGAGAAAGGGATTGAGCTAGGGAATCAGAACTGATCAGCGTACATATGGTTAGTTGGGAAAGCAACACAACAGGTCTGGAATAACAAACTGGTTACTCTTACTATATAAGAGTCCTTAAACCAGTAAAATTTTAACATTTTTTTTAACAATGAGCTTAATATAAATTAAATTGAATTGAAACAGTCTGATAATTGAAATTAATTTTGATTTCGCGCCTCACTATATGCCCAGTGTTGAGCAGTATATTGAAAAGTACTTGCTCTTCAAGCATTAGGGGATCGCCCATGCCCTGTTGGGTTTGAGTGAATTCCTTTGTTGCTACTTTAGGAGGATGTGTTGCTACTGTAGGGCTCAACCGCTGTTGAAGCTAGATTGGTTATGTCGATGCCTACTCCCAGTATCCAAAAATTTGCCGAGCTAGTTCCTATTTGTCAAAGGACTTCTGATTTGGCTACTATTCTTGATATTTTTCATGCTTCAAGGCATGACTCGATTGTGGTAGTCAGCGAACAGCAATATCCTGTGGGAGTGGTTAACCTAAGGCAGATCATGCCTCACCTGCTCTCATACGCTAAGGTAGGTAGCTCAGGAGCAACAATGACAACTGGTTTTCTTCACAAACCACTATCTTGGATACAGCCAAACATCATTGAACCCATAACCATCCTACCAGGTAAGCTGAGTCTAAACCAATTCTGGTACTACCTACAAGACCATGGAAGTAGGGAGGGGGGGTTAGGGGAGTTGGGCAGAAACTGGGATAGAGAATTTAACCAATTCCCCATCCCAGATCAGGAACACTGGGCATTAGTAGATGGGGACCAGAAATTTATCGGACTCCTTAACAGTTGCCTGCTGTTAAAATTCTTAGCATCCACATTCACCCAACAACGTTCTGAATCGATAGTAAAGCGTACTCAACCCAAGGGACTGAACCCTAATCCCCTCAGGACTCACCACCCACACTATGGATTAACAGCCAAGAGTTCTTGGGCCAATTCCCTAGGATTATCATCTCGAATCAACTCAGGACTGAAAACTCAGGAAGAAGCCCTAACTTACAGTGCCCAGTTCAAGGGCATGAAACCCTTAGTGCAACTGTTAGAACAACTGCCATTACCCCTAAGCATACAAACCTCGACGGGAAAAGTTTTAGTTGAGAATCTGACCTGGCGTGAGCAGATTGAGACATCATCCGAGGGGACTCCGGGAAATAGTAGCACCACAGGCACTAAGAATACTACCTCTGCTATGAAAAACCCTGGAGCTAGGGAAAAGATACCCTACCGTTCTTCTTACAATCGTCTCTTATCTAATCATGTACCGAGGGAAGTCAGTAAGGAAGGTTTGAAGCAATCGATGGAAGAGCCTAGGACATCGTTAGACTTCCAGTGGCGTCAGCCTGATACCCAGAATTCCCCAACCTTCCATAACCAATCTGCTCCTCGATCTCCAGGACAATGGCCA
>NZ_JAAHGN010001373.1:0-1610 GCF_010672485.1 Moorena sp. SIO2C4
TAACAGTTTATGCGCTACGCGCACCCTACTTGAGGTGCTTTTGAATAAAATAAGCTGACGGCTGACGGCTGACTGCTGTTCGCGTAGCGTGCGCGTAGCGCATATGCTTACGCAGGGTGCCGTTCAATGGCAGCTATATTGAACTACTAGCCCCGTGGAACATTGTGACATCTCACAGCAACTTTTCAAAGCGTCATTCGACCTATAGTGTGTAATGTGTGTGTAATGTGTGAGTGATTGAGGAGTGAAGTGCTATGGGAGAGCTTCAGCAGAGGATTGGTATAACACCATTACAGTCGGAATCTGTCACACAAATCCTACGGGATGATACTGACTGCCTAACTGACTCGTTTTATCCTGGATTACGCCAAAGAGCCTGGGCCGAAATTGATCAAGTTGCTCTTCATCACAATTTACGGCAAATACAGCAGCTTTGGCGCCATCCTACCCAACTAATGGCAGTGGTGAAAGCGGATGCTTATGGCCATGGTGCTCTAACCGTTGCCCGCACAGCGATAGAGGCTGGTGCTGGGGGGTTATGTGTTGCTACTGTCTCAGAGGGCATTCAACTCAGGCAAGGGGGAATTAAGGCCACTATACTCTTGTTGGGAGCGACTAATACCCCAGAACAAGTCAAAGCGATCGCTCACTGGCAATTGGAACCAACTCTGTGTAATCCTCAACAAGCGTTAGTGTTTTCGGAAACCTTGAGTGGTCTAAACCAAAGCCTGCCAGTGCATCTGAAACTAGATACAGGAATGTCTCGCTTGGGAATGCCTTGGCAAGATGCCATCGAGTTTGTACGCTTAGTCCAACAATTACCTAACTTGGAAATAGCTAGTGTCTATTCCCATCTAGCCACTGCTGATAGTCCTGACCCCACAGTGATGAGACAGCAGCATCAAAGGTTTAAAAACGCGATCGCACAATTGCAGGCTGGTGGCATAACTCCACCCCGATTACACTTGGCAAATTCCGCTGCCACCTTAACCGACTCAGCATTGCACTACGATTGGGTGCGTGTCGGATTAGCCGTCTATGGTCTCTACCCAGCAGAGCATCTTCAAAAGGTTATTCACCTCAAGCCAGTGATGCAGGTAAAAGCGCGGATTACCCAAATTAAAACTATTCCCCCTGGCACTGGTATCAGCTATGGCCATCAATTTATTTCAAATCGACAGATGCGTCTAGCAGTAGTCGGTATTGGCTATGCTGACGGTGTTCCCCGAAATCTTTCCAATCGCATCAATGTCATCATCCGAGGGCAGCAAGTTCCTCAGATTGGCGCAATTACAATGGATCAGCTCATGCTCGATGTTAGTGATATTCCTAATATACAAGTTGGGGAAATTGTTACCTTAATTGGACAGGATGGGGAAGAGCAAATCTCAGCAGATGACTGGGCTATGGCTTTAGGCACCATTTCCTGGGAAATTATTTGTGGTTTTAAGCACCGACTACCCCGTGTAGTAGTCGGGTAAGCATTCAGCGGTCAGCGGTCAGCGGTCAGCGGTCAGCGGTCAGCGGTCAGCCGTTAGCCGTCAGCCGTTAGCCGTCAGCGGTCAGCGGTCAGCGGTCAGCGGTCAGCGGTCAGCGGTAAGCGGTCAGCA
>NZ_JAAHGN010001374.1:0-1609 GCF_010672485.1 Moorena sp. SIO2C4
GGGGGCCAAACCATATCGCTACCTTTACCATTGGTCGCGCTCGCGCTCTATACTACAAGACCTGGAATGGTTCCATTTGGACTCCATGGGAAAAACTGGGAGGCTACTGTCAGTATGGTATAGCTGCTGTCTCCAGGGGAGTCAACCAGCTAGATTGTTTCGTGATTGGATCCATGGGCAAGGTCTATTGCCGTTCCTGGGATGGTTCTGCCTGGAAAAATTGGAAAAACCTAGGTGGTTACAGCATTGCTGGGCTAGCAGCAGCATCTTGGGGACCTGACCGCCTTGATGTTTTTGTAGTTGCTGGTGATCATGCTCTGCACCACAAGTGGATGGGTTGAGAGCAAGATTACTGATTAAGGAATTAAAGGTAAAGAATTAAAAATTAAGAATTAAAAATTAAGAATTACGGATTTTGAATTTTTAATTCTTAATTTTTAATTTTGAATGGTCGCGTTCGCGTAGGGTGACCTACGGTCAAGGGACTTGACGAATAGCTGCTACGGCCTTAAAAACTTTTATCTTTTGCAACTACTTCTTTAGATTGTCGCACAAGTGCTTATCGCTCTCCCTGACATTAGGATTATGCTGCAAATAATTGCGCACCGAATCGCAACTCCTCGCCATTAAAGAGTCTAAGTTTAAGTCTAGATTCCAGAGTTTGATCGTCTCGTCACTACTGCCAGAAGCCAAGGTCTGGCCATCGGAGCTGAAACTAACGCTATCGACATTGTCAATATGCCCCTGAAGGGTGACGATTTCGGTTCCTGTCTCTAGATTCCAGAGTTTGATCGTCTCGTCACTACTGCCAGAAGCCAAGGTCTGGCCATCCCGGCTGAAACTAACGCTATTGACATCGTTATCATGCCCGATCAGGGTGCGGATTACCTCGCCTGTCTTAGGATCCCAGAGTTTGATGGTGTTTTCACTACTGCTAGAAGCCGAAGCCAAGGTCTGGCCATCGGGGCTGAAACTGACGCTAGTGGCAACGCTATCATACATCTTGAGGGTGCGGATTTTCTTACCTGTCTCTAGATTCCAGAGTTTGATCGTAGTGTCATAACTGCCAGAAGCCAAGGTCTGGCCATCGGGGCTGAAACTGACGCTCAAGACAGTGTAAGTATGCCCGATCAGGGTGCGGATTTCCCTTCCCGTCTCTAGATCCCAGAGTTTGATGGTCTTGTCATAACTGCCAGAAGCTAAGGTCTGGCCATCGGGGCTGAAACTGACGCTCTCGACAGCTTCAGTATGCCCGATCAGGGTGCGGATTACCTTGCCTGTCTTAGGATCCCAGAGTTTGATGGTCTTGTCATCACTGACAGAAGCTAAGGTCTGGCCATCCCGGCTGAAACTGATGCTATTTAAAAAGTCATCATGCCCCACGAGGGTGCGGATTACCTCGCCTGTCTTAGGATCCCAGAGTTTGATGGTGTTGTCAAAACTGCCAGAAGCCAAGGTCTGGCCATCGCGGCTGAAACTGACGCTATGGACAACGTGATCATGCCCCTTGAGGGTGCGGATTTCCCTTCTCGTCTCTAGATTCCAGAGTTTGATCGTGTTGTCATCACTGCCAGAAGCCAAGGTCTGGCCATCGGGGCTGAAACTGACA
>NZ_JAAHGN010001375.1:0-1609 GCF_010672485.1 Moorena sp. SIO2C4
AAAGGGGGGAATTAGATTCAGCTGAGTAGTGTTATGTATACAGAACCCTTAAGAAAGGGGGGAATTAGATTCATATGTACACCGATCCCCCCTAACCCCCCTTAAGAAAGGGGGGAATTAGATTCAGTTGAGTAGTGTTATGTATACAGATCCCCCCTAACCCCCCTTAAGAAAGGGGGGAATTAGATTCAGTTGAGTAGTGTTATGTACATAGATCCCTTAAGAAAGGGGGGAATTAGATTCAGTTGAGTAGTGTTATGTACATAGATCCCTTAATAAAGGGGGGAATTAGATTCAGCTGAGTAGTGTTATGTATACAGAACCCTTAAGAAAGGGGGGAATTAGATTCATATGTACACCGATCCCCCCTAACCCCCCTTAAGAAAGGGGGGAATTAGATTCAGCTAAGTAGTGTTATGTATACAGAACCCCCCTAACCCCCCTTAAGAAAGGGGGGAATTAGATTCAGCTGAGTAGTGTTATGTACACCGATCCCCCCTAACCCCCCTTAAGAAAGGGGGGAATTAGAGTCAACTCACCACTACCATGGATAAATCCTGAAAATAATGCCATGACAATAATGCTATGACAACTCACGTTCCTTCAGCTTCAATTAAGGGTGCTGGCATCGGTTTACGCTCTGCCCATTATCAAGATATCCTTACTCATAAACATAGTATACCTTGGTTTGAGGTATTATTAGATAATTATTTAACTTCTCAAGGTTTACCACTCCACTATTTAGAAAAAGTCCGCCAAAACTATCCGGTTACGTTGCATGGCGTCGGTATGTCTTTGGGGTCAACAGACCCTTTAGATTTAGAGTATTTGGCAAATTTAAAACAGTTAGCCCAGCAGATTGAACCAGCATACATTTCCGATCACCTATCCTGGATTTCCGTTTCTGGTCACTATCTTAACGATTTAATTCCTCTTCCTTATACCGAAGCGGTGATGGCACATGTAGCCCAACGGATCTTGCAAGCTCAGGAATTTCTAGGTTGTCGGATTTTGATAGAAAACCCATCGGCTTACGTGAGCTTCACAGATTCAACCATGCCAGAATGGGTATTTATTCAACAATTGTTAGAAAAAGCAGATTGTTACTTGCTCCTAGATGTCAACAATCTTTATGTCACTGCTACTAACCAAGGATTTGACCCCCTTGATTATTTGAATACAATACCAGCAACCAGGGTCAAACAAATACATTTAGCAGGGTATGAAGAACGGGAAGACTATCTATATGATACCCACGGTTATCCCGTTCATCCTCCAGTGTGGCAATTGTATCAAGCAACATTAGAGCGCTTTGGTCCGGTGCCTACTCTGATTGAATGGGATACTGATATCCCAGCTTTTGAGGTATTAATGACTCAAGCTAGTAAAGCTCAGGACTATTTAGATAAGCATTCAGCCGTCAGCCGTGAGCTAAAAGCTCACGCTACTTGAGGTGCCGTCAGCCCTTGGCCACAGGCCGATTAGCTGATAGCTGATAGCTGATAGCTGATAGCTGATAGCTGATAGCTGATAGCTGATAGCTGATAGCTGATAGCTGATAGCTGATAGCTGATAGCTGATAGCTGATAGCTGATAGCTGATAGCTGAT
>NZ_JAAHGN010001376.1:0-1605 GCF_010672485.1 Moorena sp. SIO2C4
TCGCCTACTGAGCCAGCGGAACCGGTTAGCACTTAGTCTCTTTAGCAATCTCTGACAAGAATCTTTGACGGCTGGCTTTAAATTAGTTCATAGAAATTAGTTCCTCAAATCCCCCTAGGCTTATCAAGTCAGGGGGGTTTTCTTAACCAGTCTCCTGCTAAGCTTAACGTAAGCATATGCCCTACGCGCACGCTACTTGAGGTGCCGTCAGCTGTCAGCCGTCAGCTTAAAATAAACCTCCCACGCTACTTGAGGTGCTTTCTGTAACTCAGCATTATTCGAATGCTGACCTGTTTTATTCTTAACGGTTTCCTCCTTAACCCTGCCGATAGCGCATACGGCGGTTTGCATAACTATCAGGTGCGCTTTCCGCATCTAATTATTAAATTCGCCACGGGTCGCACCTCAGGTACACAGGATTGTTTTCCCACTTCCGACTTCCGACTTCCCTGTTCTCTCTTCCCTGTTCCGGTGATCCGCTGTTCCCTGTTCCCTAAAATTCAGAAATTTGTACCTAACTGAATTGCAAACCGCTGATAGCTGATAGCTGATAGCTGATAACTGATAGCTGAATGCTTACAAGTTAACTAAAAGGTACCCTTAAGGGTACCGCAACTTGTTAGTAAATTATGAGACCATTGGGAGAGATTAAGACTACCTGCCAAACTACCTGATGGAGGGCAAATCATGCCTGACGAAAATATCCACGAATCCTCTTACAACTGTGAATTTGAGATTCCGATCAATTTTTTAGTTCCCTTCTCATTCAAGCCCACATTTGCTCCACAAAAGTGTACCTTCCAACTTTGCAATCACCCTGGTGCTAGTGCCAGTCCGCCACCCTATGGCTTGCGTCTTGATGGACTGCTCACTGGTAATGCCAGAGATATCTATACCTTTGATTTTGAGTACGAGGGCGCAGAGGTATTCCTCGACTACACCAGCACAGGTGAGATCCACATCTACGGAAAAGCCTTCGGTGGACAAAAAGAAGGGAAGAATTACAAAAAAAGGACAACTGACTACTGGGATATCGACTTTACCTACAAAGTTGTGGGACATAAAGACAACGATGCCTATGTCACCGAGAAAGCCTATGGCACATACAAGATTGGCATGGGTAAGGGGACAATCAAGTCTAAGAAGTTCAAGTCCTTTGATCTAGTAGACTACTTCGGTAATCATGAATACTCTTTCCGATTTGGTGATGATACGGAGCACCGGGGCCATAAAGGTATCTCTGGCTGGGGCTGGCTGAATCATAGTGATAGTGGTGCCAAAGATCGTATCTATAAGCACCTAGATTACTCTGACTGGCTATTCGTTGCTAAGATTCCTAAACTATCCATGGCTAAATGGAAGATGATCTGCTGGAGTGGCTTAGCCAGTGCAGTCTGGTGTGAGGATGATCCTAAGAAGTCCGAGCATGATTAGCGATTGGTTATAGCGCCGCGCGCAGTGTTGGGAGATGGGGAGATGGGGAGATGTAAGTGTGGTAAGTGTGGTAAGTGTGGGGGCGCGGGGAGATGGGGAGATGGGGAGATGAAGAGATGGGGAGATGAAGAGATGAGCAACTGGCTACCCAAGACGGCGCTAGCTCCGAAG
>NZ_JAAHGN010001377.1:0-1602 GCF_010672485.1 Moorena sp. SIO2C4
ACGCGCGTCGCGTTCAACCTTCAACCTGCTAACCTTGGCCAATAGGCACGCGCGTCGCGTTCAACCTTCAACCTGCTAACCTTGGCCAATAGGCACGCGCGTCGCGTTCAACCTTCAACCTGCTAACTTGCTAACCTTCAGCCGAATAACCTACAACCCCCAAAGGCGAACAACCGAACATAAGGAATTAAATTAATAGGTACCAATAGGTTTTTAAATTAGTGTTACTTGGGCAGATTGACTGGGAACTATATAACTGTAACCACATTGGATTTGTCAGTCAATCGGGATTAACGTGTCAAACACAGAATCTTTAAGTGTTGAGCTAAAACAAGCTTTTCTTCGATTAATTGCCCAGCAGACAGGATTAGTTATTAAAGAAGCAGACCAAGACAATTTAATTTAAACCATCCTTGTGAGAATGAAATTTATCAAATTTGGTTCACCATAAAGTTACTCTAAACTCTTATATAAGACTATATAAAGTAATATATAATGGCAAAAATTAGTTGCCATGATGACTAATAATTAAAGTTACTTTTGGCGAGATATAGCAGAAGTCAGAAGTCAGAAGTCAGAAGTTAAACTCTTGCCATACTGTAGTTTGAGACTTTTGTCATGTCATAATTACCCTGGCGACTGCTATAAATGTCATTTTAAAACCTGACAAAATCACATTATTCCAGATATAATTAAACGACAAAATAACCACAAAATAATTCAGATTTGTATTGCAGGATGTTCAACTGGATAATAACCCTATTCTATTGCTATTTTATTCCATAAAATACTTCCTGAATTATAAAAATGGAAGGTTAAAATTTTTGGGATAGACATTAATAACTATGCCTTAGAAACCGCAAGAAAAGGAATTTACAGTTCTTGGTCATTTAGAAGTATTAATCCAGACATAAAGCGTGACTATTTTGGGCTCATTAACAATTCCTATCACATCGATAATCGTATCCAAAAAATGGTCACGTTTAAAACGGTTAATTTAGTCAAAGATTCCTGGGGGGGCGACAAGCGGCCTGTAACCCTTGATAGATATTAAATTGAGCGAATTATGGTAAAAAAAGATAGGTCAGAAATTGTCAAGACGACCAATAAGATTGAAAATGCTACCATAATTATATCAAAAACATCTAAAAAATCTCCTTTCCGAATCTCAATTATTATTCCTTAACCTTGTAGTAATTATTAGACAAGACACCAAAAATGTTAAACTTGAAAAAATCGCAGAGTCATGTCTTGGTGCAGTCGCAAACAAACCATGAGCGACTGCATCAAGACAACGTTTTAATATTGAACAAATGTTCCGAGATTATAAGAGCGGTGGATATAATATGTCAGGCAGCAATGTGGTTGGAAAACGCTTTATTTCTTTAGTTGTTATAATATCTTTCGCTTATCTGATTTCCACAATACAAGGATAAATAATTAATAAAAGCGATGCAGCGCGGTCTTGGGGGTTCCCCCCGGAGACGAAACCTTAGACAGGCTCGCCTTTATGGTTGTTAGGCTATGCAGAAAAGGGTTAAAACTTGAGGCGCGACCCCGTAATTTAATTCGCCATAGGAAAGCGCGCCTCCATTGATTAAG
>NZ_JAAHGN010001378.1:0-1600 GCF_010672485.1 Moorena sp. SIO2C4
TAGTAATATCCCAGAGCAGCAAGTATGCTGGGGAACACCAGCACGTGCTCGGTATCGACGGGAGGTAGGGAATGTAGAATGTAGAATTTAGAATTTAGAATTGGGAGTCGGGAGTCGGGAGTCGGGAGTCGGGAGTCGGGAGTCGGGAGTCGGGAGTCGGGAAGGCTAATCTGACTCCTCATCTCCCCATGGCATAATGACTATAGAAAATAATGATGTGATTAACATGAGCCAGGTTGTGTTTTTGGTTGAGGAAGATCCGGACGAGGGCTATACCGCCAGGGCTTTGGGAGAATCTATCTTTACTCAAGCAGACACCTTGGATCAGCTGACAGCGATGGTTCGAGATGCTGTTCAGTGTCATTTTGAAGAAGCGAACCGTCCTAACGTTATTCTGCTCCGAACGCGCCCCGCGTGGCCTACGGCCTCAGCTCCCTATTCCCTGCTCCCTTTGCCAAAGTGTTTATTTAGCATAAGAAGTACGGAAGAGCCAAAGATACTGAAAAACCCTAAATTCTTAATTCTTAATTCTTAATTCTTAATTCTTAATTCTACATTCTACATTCTACATTCTACATTCTACATTCTAAATTCTGAGTTCCCTATTCCCCACAACTCAACCCACCGCAAAATCACTATACTGACGCATAAACGGAGTGTGAAAGGCTAATACAATATCATACTTAGGAATTCCCAAATCAGTAAGCTCATTCGCTACACCATATTCCGTCCCATCATATTGAATCCAAATCTTGTCATTGATAATATCAATGTGAATCAAGCAACCATAGACACGACGATGCTCTTCCCAACCCACACTGAATATTTGATAGTGGTCGTTTTCTAGATCAAAGGAAGTATAGCGGTCTATATCACCAAACGAAGGTTTTATTTTACTGTAATCGGTTAATATTTTCTTAATCGCTTCACGATACTGGTTTAATTTATCCATTGCACAATTACCTCCTGGTTAGGATCGAATACTAACAGGTTAACTTGATACTCTTTAATACTAAGTTGAGGGAGTTCTTCACCAAAAAAATCGTCGTAAATCGATAAAGGAACAGCCAAATAAAGTACTCGTTGTGGTTGTTTGAGGCGTAGTACAATCCGGTAATTCAAAAACTGCCCTAACGCTAAATGAAATTGAAAGACACTAGAAGATGAAATAAAGCTTTTAATTTCAACGGCAATTTGCTGATTCTCCTTCTGTGCAGCAATTAGCCTTTCGGCACCTAAGTCGATATGCAATTGGCGATCGCGTAAATCTAACGTTAACGGGTCGTGAGTAATTACCCAATTATCTTGGACAAGCGCTTTTTTGACAACATCATGAAATATATCCTGAGCAGGCATTGCTACATTTGCTTTTTATAATGATTCAAAAATCAATAGATCTACTATAGCGGTTTTCAATTTGGTGAGGTACAGATTTAATGGTTTTAGGGAACAGGGAACAGGGAACAGGGAATAGGGAATAGGGAAGAGAGAAGAGGGAAGGAAGAGAGAATAGGAAACAGGGCAAAAATTCTGTGTACCTCATTAGGCGAAAAACCGCTATATTCCATAAAATATTATAACGGTTAGTCAAAATCATCTG
>NZ_JAAHGN010001379.1:0-1599 GCF_010672485.1 Moorena sp. SIO2C4
GCAAAAAGCAACGGCGAGTCCCATTGAGGAATACGCTCGCCGTTGGTGGATATGGGTTAGAAGTGGAGTATTGAAGGTTGAGTTGCCAGAAGAAGGTAACGGAGCGATCGCCCCGTTACCTTTCTACCCTACGGCAAAGGTTTTACTTCCTTAATTACCAATAATTATCATTCTGTTTGTAGAATGTTTGATTTTTTGGAAGTCCTTTGTGATCTGCAACCTGCGGATGCTCCTTAGACTTTTTACGCTTTGTGACAACCCTCTACATCCATGTATATATCCCATGGTAGTGCGTCACGAACTATTACTTGGTAGAATGGCTCCACACCTTCAAACACGTGATCATAAGAAGTGGGTTGATCAGAGCTATACCCCGGAACAGGAAGATTTTCAACATAATCATGGGGACCGGGTGGATCTACAATCAATGATATTGTTTGTTGGTCTTCTTCAAAGCTTATAAAGCTGACATCCAGTGACGATGCTGGCCCATCTATAACATCTAGTATATACTGAGAAGATCCCTCGGCCAAGAGAATAAAGCGAGGTTCGACATAACATTCCGCAGCTTGCGCACTACCAACGATCATTACTAGGGACAGGCAAAACACCAACATCCCTTTCAACACCTTGTGGACTACTTGCATTTTGAACTTCTCCTTTTTAGGTTATTGCAGGGAGCATGTCACTTATGTAGAACATTTGTACTATACCTCTAGCCCCCTCATGGGTTTACATAAGCTTGCTGTGATGGTACTGTAGTTCATTTGTTCTGCAACCCTTGACCTGCTCCCCCCAGTTCCTAATTCTTAGTTGGAACAATGTAATACTAGCCCTGTTATATATCTCTTATTCTCATAAAACTCAGATCAAACCTCATATAAAAACTCATATAAAAACTCAGATCAAACCTCATATCAAACTCATAAACCTCATATCAAACCTCATAAATCTCATATCAAACCTCATAAACCTCATATCAAACCTCATATCAAACCTCATAAACCTCATATCAAACCTCATAAACCTCATATCAAACCTCATATCAAACCTCATAAACCTCATATCAAACCTCATATCAAACTTCATATAAGTACAGGGTCAACGGGGAGTAGGTCAAAATAATAGAACAAATGAACTACTTGACAAAATCACAAAAATAATTTACATACCTTGCTTACATTGTGTGTAGCGCTATATTATTCAGCATTCTGTAGGGTGGGCATTGCCGGTTTACTTACCCAAATCCTGCCCAAATTTATCTGAGCAATGCCCACCAAGCAGGGTACCCATGGCCGGTTTCTGAACCAATGCCCACCCTACGATTATTGTGGATTGGTGGGCATTGCCCATTTCATTGCTCGCCGTTCAATCATGATCTTGATCAGCAATGCCCACCCTACGATGATGGTGGATTGGTGGGCATTGCCCATTTCATTGATCCGCGTTCAATCATGATCTTAATCAGCAATGCCCACCCTACTTGCTATTCACGCTCCTTCTTACAAAAATCATGAGCCTTATTGTTAATCTTATCAATAAGATCAGTTACCTCAGCCGGAGGATTAGGCATCAGATAAATTTCCCGTAATGCATCTG
>NZ_JAAHGN010000138.1:0-10696 GCF_010672485.1 Moorena sp. SIO2C4
TGTCATAGCGCGTTACTCAATTCCATAGAACAGTCACCGATGGTTAACTCAGAACCCTCCGAACAGCCTGAAAAAATTCATTTGCCCCGTACTAGCGAATCCGATACCCTAAAAAGGCTCCGTCATACGACGTCTCATGTGATGGCAATGGCCGTCCAGAAGCTATTTCCGAAGGCTCAGGTGACTATCGGTCCTTGGATTGAAAATGGTTTTTATTATGATTTCGACCAGCCAGAACCGTTTACTGAGCAAGACCTCAAGAAAATCCAAAAGGAAATGGTCAAAATCATTAAGCGGAAGCTTCCGGTAATTCGGGAAGAGGTGCCACGGGAAGAAGCTCAACAGCGGATCAAGGAACTGGGTGAACCCTATAAACTGGAAATTTTAGCAGATTTAGAAGACCCGATCTCGATTTACCACCTGGGGGATCAGTGGTGGGATTTGTGTGCTGGTCCCCATGTAGAAAACACTAGTGAAATCAACCCGAAGGCAATTGAATTGGAAAGTGTGGCTGGGGCTTACTGGCGAGGGGATGCGAGTAATGCTCAACTCCAGCGCATTTATGGTACAGCTTGGGAAAACCCAGAGCAACTACAGGAATATAAGCGCCGTAAGCAAGAAGCCCTGAAACGGGATCACCGTAAGCTGGGTAAGGAACTAGGACTGTTTATCTTTTCTGACCCGGTTGGACCAGGATTACCGCTGTGGACCCCCAAAGGAACGGTTTTGCGTACCCTTTTGGAAGATTTCCTCAAGCAAGAACAGGTTAAACGAGGTTATCTACCAGTGGTGACACCCCATATTGGTCGAGTGGACTTGTTTAAGGTATCCGGTCACTGGCAGAACTATAAAGAGGATATGTTCCCGATGATGGCTGAAGATGAGGAAGCAGCAGCCGCAGAACAAGGGTTTGTCCTAAAACCGATGAATTGCCCCTTCCATATCCAAATTTATAAGAGTGAATTGCGCTCCTACCGGGAGTTGCCCATGCGCTTGGCAGAGTTTGGAACAGTGTATCGCTATGAGCAATCTGGGGAACTGGGGGGGTTGACCAGGGTGCGCGGTTTCACGGTGGATGATTCTCACCTATTTGTGATGCCGGATCAGTTGGATCAGGAATTCCTCAGTGTGGTGGATTTAATCCTCTCAGTGTTCAAAAGTCTGCAAATGAAGAACTTTAAAGCACGGTTGAGTTTCCGTGACCCGGCCTCGGATAAGTATATTGGTTCGGATCAGGCTTGGGAAAAAGCCCAATCAGCAATTCGCCGTGCTGTGGATACCTTGGGCATGGAATCCTTTGAAGCACCAGGGGAAGCGGCATTTTATGGCCCGAAACTGGACTTTATCTTCCAGGATATCCTGGACAGGGAATGGCAGTTAGGAACGGTACAGGTAGATTACAACTTGCCAGAACGATTTGATTTGGAGTATGTGGCAGAAGATGGTACTCGCCAACGCCCGATTATGATTCACCGTGCCCCCTTTGGATCCCTGGAGCGCCTAACTGGCATATTGATTGAACAGTATGGGGGAGACTTCCCCTTCTGGTTAGCACCAGTACAAGCACGATTGTTACCAGTAGGGGATGCACAGTTGCCTTTTGCTCAGGAAGTGGCAGCAAAAATGCGATCGCATGGGATTCGAGCAGAAGTCGATACCAGTGGGGAAAGGCTCGGTAAAGCAATTCGTAATGCCGAAAAGGCTAAAATCCCCGTGATGAGTGTGGTTGGTGCCAAGGAAGTCGAAGCCAATAGTTTGAATATTCGTACCCGTGCCGCTGGGGAGTTGGGCATGATGCCCATAGACCAGGTTGTAGAGAAGATGGAGCAGGCAAATCGGAATCGAGAGAATTTTTAGATTCTCAAGGGAGTAGGGGAAGAGAGTGAAGTGTGGGAGGTGTGGGAAGTGTGGGGAGATGGGGAGATGGGGAGATGGGGAGATGGGGAGATAGGGAGATAGGGAGATGGGGAGATAGGAAATATTTTTATAGGGTTTCTGATATTTATCAGGTACAGTCAATTTTCTTCCCCCCTCAAGATGCAGTTGCTAATGGGACAAACTACAACCGTTGCTGATGGGGAAACCCTCTCAGGTCGGCGCTGCATCTGTTGTGGAAAATTCTTCCCACACTCCCCCCTCTCCCCACACTCCCCTCTCTGCCCACACTCCCGATTCCCGATTCCCGATTCCCGATTCCCTTACCCCAGCCCTATATCTCTCCTCAAAGTATTTTTTACAACAACTTTATTCGTTTAAAGATTTAGTAAATTTTTAGTGAAGTAGCTCAATTACTTCGGATTGATATGTAATACTGTTTTTGGTAGATAAATCAGCCATCCATCTTAACTAGTTTATTGTTCTAATAGCTAGCAATTTAAAGTAGCAAAAGAAAAAACACCTAAGCTCAGGGGAGCACTTGATATCTAGTATTTTCATTTGAGACCTCTACTAGCATTGCTAGAAAAAGCGATGCAGCAATGTAGCTTGCTAGCGCAATAGTTTGCCCAATAGATTGGTTTTGGAAAACCTCCCGGTGCGCTTGACCCGTAATTTAATTCGCCACGGGTCGCACCGCTAGAAGCGAAGGTCACAAGAGGATCCAATAAGTTTTTGGTGCCAAGAAAAATCAGCATTAGCTTTCATGATCGATTTGGTTTTGGTAGATCACCTGGACTCTTGATTAACGACAGAATTCTTAGGGTTGCTGAATTGAAGTATGAATGCGCGATCATCTAGTTTTGTTAAAGCCCCCTGTTAAAGCCCCCGTGAGTCCCCCAACTTTGCGGTGCGACCCAAGGGCGATTTACTCGCCCTAGGAGGCGCGCACCGGGGGGGACTTTGGGAGTTTTGTTCCCCCCAAGCGAGCAATCCCTCGCTTGGGGGGCTAGGGGGGCAAAATCATACCCAGAATCAGCAACGCCAAGGAGATCAACCCAACATCAATAAACTGACACAGGACGATTAAAACTATATGAATATTCCCAACGATCAATTCTGGACTCAATCCGTATTTCCTTCCGGAGGCAATGAAGCCTATGACCGCTTCGGCACTAGCTTAACTGGAGGAGATTTCAATGGTGATCGTCGGGGCGACTTGGCTATAGGCACACCCAACGAAGATGTTGGTGGGGAAACCAACAGAGGTAAAGTCAATGTCCTCCGAGGATCTTCAACAGGCTTAACTAGCTTTGGTAGCCAATTGTGGAACCAGGACAATCTTGCTGGCAGTTCAACTGAAGCTTTCGATCGCTTCGGAGATACCCTGATCTCAGGGGACTTTAATGGGGATGGTTACGATGACTTAGCTGTAGGCACACCTTACGAAGATTGGGGATCGACTACAAATACCGGCATAGTTAACATTATCAATGGTTCTTTCTTTGGTCTGACCAGCACTGGTAACAAATTCTTCACCCAGACAGCCTTTCCTCAGGGGGGTGATGAAGCAGGTGACCGCTTTGGTAGCAGCTTGGCTGCGGGAGATTTTGACGGGGATGGCTATGATGACCTGGCTATCGGTGCTCCTTATGAAGATCTTGATGGGAACAGTGACGTAGGTAAAGTCAATGTCCTCCAAGGATCTTCAACAGGCTTAACTAGCTTTGGTAGCCAATTGTGGGAGCAAAACAATCTTAGTGGTAGTTTTAATGAAGCTTTCGATCGCTTCGGAGAGACCTTAACCTCAGGGGACTTTAATGGGGATGGTTATGATGACTTAGCTATAGGAACGCCTCACGAGGATTTGGGATCGATTAAAGATACTGGCATAGTTAACATTATCAATGGTTCTTTCTTCGGTCTGACGAGCACTGGTAACAAATTCTTCACCCAGACGGCCTTTCCTCAAGGGGGTGATGAAGAAGGTGACCGCTTTGGTAGCAGTTTAGCTGCCGGAGATTTCAACGGGGATGGCTATGATGACCTGGCTATTGGTGCTCCTTATGAAGATTTGTCAAATGGGAATGTAACCGATGGAGGTAAAGTTAATACCCTCTATGGTTCTGTAACAGGCTTGACTACCACTGGTAGCCAATTCTGGTCTCAAGACGATCTCATTGTCAGCAACCCTGAAGCATTTGACCGCTTCGGAACTACCTTAGCTGTGGGCGACTTTAACAACGACGGTTACGATGACTTAGCAGTGGGAAGTCCCTATGAAGATATCGATTCAATCACTGATGCTGGGGCTGTAAACATTATCTACGGTTCCGTCTTTGGCTTGACTACTACTGGTAATCAGTTTTGGAGCCAAGCTAGTTCTGGCGTTAACGATATAGCTGAGGAGTACGATAACTTTGGATCTAGCTTGGCGGTGCAGGACTTCAATGGGGACGGCTACGATGACTTAGCCATAGGAGTTCCTGGTGAAGACCTCGGAAGTATTATCAATTCTGGTGCTACTCAAATCCTCTATGGCTCAGCCAGCGGTCTAGTTGTATAGAGCAGCTTGTTTATAGCAGTATTTAGCTAGGGAACAGCGGATCACCGGAACAGGGAACAGGGAAAAAATCCTGTGTACCTGATTAGACTAAAAAAAGCTATACTCCCGATTCCCGACTCCCGTTCCCCTCCTGGGAGGGGAACGGGGTGGGTTCCGATTCCCGATTCCCGATTCCCGATTCCCCATTCAACAGTTCTGGTAAAACCCCATCACACAATTTGCGATCGCTTTCACTCAAGGTCGGATTATGGTTCAAATAGTCCCTGATCCAATAGCACCCCTTCACCAATAAATCCTTTAAATCAGAGCTTAAATCAGAGGTAGTGGTATGACTCCCCCTGGTAACTATCCCCTGTCCAGGTTTTACACCTAGGACTGTACTGTCATTAATCGGTCCGCCAACGGTTTTGATTTCTGTACCATCGATATTCCAGATTTTAGCAGTACCATCTTCACTGACCGATACCAAAGTTTCACCATCAGCCAGGAAACAGGCATTGCACACAGGAGCAAGATGTCCTTTTAGGGTTTTGAATTCCTTACCATCACGAGTCCAAAGCTTTACCGTCCTATCAGCACTAACTGAAGCAATAATTTGACTGTCAGGACTAAAAACAACACCTCTAACTCCTGCTTGATGTCCTTGTAAGGTAGTGATCAGTTTACCATCCAAACTCCATAATTTCACCGTTTTATCAGCACTAGCGGAAGCCATAATTTCACCATCCCCACTGAATCTCAAACAGACAATTTTTAGACTATGGGCTGGAATCGTATCGATTAAGCTACCATCAAGATGCCAACGTTTAATGGTTTTATCTTCTCCAGCGGAAGCCAGCATTTGACCATCCTGACTGAATCTAATGGTATAGATTTTAGCAATATGACCGTTAAGAGTATTTAAGAGTACTCCCTTATCCTGTCCATACTTATCATCAATCCCCCACAGCTTGATAATTCTGTCATTGCCCGCAGAGGCCAGGATTTTACCATCAGGACTAAAACTTAGACTCCTAATACTCAAACCATGGGCTGGAAAGGTTTGCAGTAATGCTCCATTAAGATGCCAAATTTTAATGATACCATCGACACTAGCAGTGGCTAATAGTTTTGCTTTAGGACTAAAACTGACACTCCTGACACTAGCTTGATGTCCTGAAAATGTTCTGAGTAATGTGCCTTCTAAATTCCATAGTTTCACTGTTTTATCTTCACTAGCTGAAGCATACTGCTGACCGGTAGAATTAAAACAAAAGCCGATCAGTTTACCAGTATGGCTTTGCTGAGTATTCAGTCCAATGCCCTTAAGACTCCAAAGTCTGATAGTTTTATCTACACTAGCAGAAGCCAGTAGCCGTCCATCGGGGCTGAAACTTACCCCACACACAGACCCTTTGTGTCCTCGTAAGGTCTTGAGCTTAATGCCATCAAGGTTATACAGTCGAATTCGATTATCTTTACTTGCTAGTGCTAATAGTTGACCATCGGGACTAAATCTAACCCGATAGACTGGCAAGCCATAATTATCGATGGAGTTGAGTTCTTTGCCATCTATATTCCAGAGTTTAGCGGTACCGTCCCAACTCCCGGAAGCCAGCATCTGACCATCTGGACTAAAGCAGACACTCAAGACACCCCTAGCATGACGATTGAAAATTTTGGGCCAACTACTGTGTAAATTCCAGAGCTTGATAGTGCCATCTTCACTAGCGATCGCAAGGGATTTACCATCAGGACTAAAACTAATCCCAAAGTTAGCAGGACCAAACCTGGTCAGGGTTTTAATCCGAGTACCATTAGGATGCCAGAGCTGGATCGTGCCATCCTTACTAGCAGCAGCAATGGTTTGACCATCGGGACTAAAACTAATGTTGAAAACTTGGTTTTTATGACCTCTGAGAGTTTTCAGTAACCTACCATCCCGTTGCCAGAGTTTGATGGTGCTATCAGCACTAGCAGAGGCAAACATCTCACCATTGGGACTAAAGTTAATGCTAAACACTTGCTCCTTGTGGCCCCGACAGCTTGTCAAAGCTTTCCCATCAATTCCCCAAATCCTGATCGTGCCATCTTCACTAGCAGAGGTAATTAGTTTACCATCAGGACTTAAACAAACACCAAATACTCCCGCATTATGTCCTTCCAAACGATTGCACTCTTGCAAGTTATTGATAATTTCCTGAAGCTGATTGACTTGTTGCTGTTTGATATCAGGAGTAACCTCTGTGGTGAGTAATCGTTTACCAGCTTTTACACTAGCGACCAATGCTCCTAACTGGTCGTGGGAAGATAGTAGAGCTTGAGATAGAGAATTAAGGGCTTTAATTTCTGCAATTTCTGCTCGTCTTCGTTCCTCTTGTTCTTGATGGAGTGCTTGCTTTAGTTCTTCTTTGGTGAGTTTTAACTCCGCTAGGATTTGAGGCTCTTGTCCTTGGCGAATAAATGATACTAAATAATCATGAACTAACTGATAACGATCAGCGGGGTATTCTGGCACTTCAAAGACTAACCCAGAACCCACTAGCACTTCTAATCCTAAATCTAGTTGCTCCTCTTCTAAGTCCAAATCTTCCGCTAATTCAGCCTTAGTCTTTAGGGGCCGCATCCCGTTTTCATCGGTAAGCAAATACAAAACAAGTTTAGTGATTCGTTCGTTCTCTTCACCACAGTCTTTAATAGCTGTTTCTAGGTATCGTTCAACCAGTTTTTCCTTAGGACCTTTGGCTATATAATCTGCTAAGGTGGTAATTTTTTCCGCTTGGAGCTGAGCTCCTACCACTTGCAATTCAATGGGGAGCACCTCATTGGTATCTCCTGCTAAATCCTTAACTAAGGCATCCGTTAGCTTTGGCTCTAGAGAAAATGCCGTGTGTTCAGTTAAGCTTTGAATAACTGATTGAGCTTGCTTTGGGGAAAAGTTACCGAGATAGTAAAGAATTGTTTTATCTAAAATATTGTTGTTGATGACATCTAAGTTAATTAGACGGTTACACTCTAACAAATAATGAATGTCATCTTCTCGAAGGGATAAAATAATTTTAACATAGGGAATATTCAAACAATTCTTCAGGAAGTCATAGAAAACCAGTCGTTGTTTTATGTCTTTGGCAGCAAAGAAAAATTCTTCAAATTGGTCAAAGACTAAAACCACTAGGATATTTTCTTCTGTTATTTTCCAGAATGTCTTGAGAATTGCGCTTGTTGTTTCGAGAGTATTAGCCTGATAGTTAATCAGGTGTTTTTCGGCCAGAGACTTGGCTAAGGCTTTCCCAAATTCCGGAATCCAATCGGTATAAACTTGCTGGAAAACCGTTAAAACCTCACGGGAGCCAATGGTTTTTTGTTTCAAAGTGGGAATTAACCCAGCTTGGACAAGGGAACTTTTACCTACTCCTGATTGACCATAAATTACCGTTAGTTTATGGTCACTACGGCCCATACGTTGCATTAAGCGATTAACATCCCCTTGTCTACCAGAGGCCGCAATGGCTGGGGTCACAGAATTGTGGTATTCTAGATCTGGTAATGCTGGGTTAGTTACCTGTTGTTTAGGCTGCAATCGACCAGCACCAATAAAGGCTCGAAAATTGTACTGCTGCTCAATGGAGCGTCGTTCTTGTTTAACCCGAAAAGCAGTCAAATAGTTACCTTGTTGGCAGTAGCACTGGCGCAATTCTTCTAAAATCCGAATGTAAAGGTCTGGATCATACTGGGGTTTGGTTCTGGCTTTAGCCGTTTCCAGAGTTGTCAGACTGTCTTGGATTTTAGCTTGCTGCTGTTGCTGTTGCGATCGCGCGGCCCCACGATGCGATCGCGCTAGAGACAATAAATACCAACCTTGGTGAAATGAGCGCTCCCAATCACAATCGGTATCGAGTGAGCATGAGGTTGGTGTACAGAATTCAGACAATGCCTCTTCTAAGATTGACAGAGCCTGTTGGGCTAACTGTTGCGCGTTAGTCCAATCAGATTTCCATAAAGCAACTTCTGCTAAAAAGCCATAGGCTCGCGCTAGTCTAAAGGGATTACCATAGGTTTGATGGAGAGTCAAGGCTGTGTTAGCAACCGCCTCCAACTCATCCCACTGTCCCAGTCGTTGCAGTACTTCTGCCCAAGGATTAATAAACTTGGCAACTAAGTCTGGTCGCTGAGCCTGTTCAAAGACCTTAATACATTGCTGATAATACTCTGCGGCATGACCACAAGCCACTTTATGTTCAGCCCGATGTCTCTCACCATAGGTACGCCACCATAATCCTAAATAATACAGTAAGCATCCAATCCGCTCTGATGAGGAGGTGAATGTTTGGGGTTTTCCCTCGGTTGCCCTGGCCTCTGGCTCAATCTGCTGCCAAAGGGCTAAACTACGCTGATAATGTTCCAGAGACTCTTGTGATGACCCATCACCGGCACGACCCAAGACAAATTCTAAACTGGCTTCTAACGGTGGGTCTAATCTGACTTTACGATGGTTTAGCTCATTCTGGGCTGACTTTAACTCGGTGCGGCGAGTCGAACCAATGCCCAAATTCAAGTCATCATTGTCTAGAAATCTACCAGCACCAGAGTTTAATACTTTGCCATAGACCTGATTGACGGTTTGCTCGATAAAATCAATTAACTCATCCGTTGCCATCTCAAAGCCAATGGGAGTAGCAGCCCAACTGGTGAAATCTGGTGCTACTCGTCTGAGCTTGTGTTGGACCTGATCGGTTACCCATAACACCAGGGGGAAGGGGAACGTTTTGCGAAATTCATCCCGTGCATTATTGGTAGAAACCAATAGCCGATCAATATCCTTGACTAATTCCAAATTGTGAACAATCACGGCATTGGGTAGTTCTGAAGTCAGTTCCGCTTGAACATTGCTATAGAGGTTAAGAGCCGATGAGGCCAAAGCCCTGGAGTGAAACTTAATCTGGTAGTGTTCTGTCAGTTGTTGTGTTAATCGCTGCCGCAATGATTGATAATTACAACGGGCTAAAATCAGAGAAAATTGTCCCTGAGAAAATGCGATCGCCCGTGCTAGCATTCTTAATGATTCATTGTTATTGTCATTGAAATCTTTGGGTTGGACGGTCATATTCATTCCAACTGTTGTGCTTCTGCCAAAATCGGATTTACGCCCTGACCATCCCCTCTGCTGATCTTGGTCGCCATGGAGCGCGTTCATGGGGGGGTTTCTACCATGAGTGACTACTGCTAACCCTTAGGGTTCCCTCCCTTGGGCAACGGTTGTGCTTTCCAAGGGTAGCGCGTTCGCGTAGCGTGGCCGAAAGGCCATTGTTTTATGACAAGGGTTTGATAGGGATCTTCATCTTTTACTCGCCTTTGCTGCAACACCTGAAACAGTCATTCCCATTCATCATCGGTAACCGCTGGCACCAGAATCTTCCGTTCCTTTCTGATTACCTTTTCCAAACAACTCCCTCTTGGAAGTGGATATATTATACCACGTTTTTTTGGTTGAAGGTTGAAGGTTGGTTGATTGAAGGTTGGTTGATTGAAGGTTGGTTGGTTGAAGGTTGGTTGATTGAAGGTTGGTTGGTTGAAGGTTGGTTGGTTGAAGGTGGTTTGGTTGAAGGTTGAAGAGGGTTTGCTGGTTTGGTTCTGGGTCGGATTACCATATATAGCAGAAGTCAGAAGTCAGAAGTCATTTGTCAGAAGTCAAACTCTTGCGCTTACAAAGGGTGTGAGACTTTTGTCATGTCCTAACTGCCCTGGCGACTGCTATAGCACTACCCATTCAGATGTTTGACATTCCTAAACTCCGAAACTTAGTCATAGCTTACTTGCGGACTTGCGGACTTGCGGACTTGCGGACTTGCGCGTAGCGCTATATCAGATCATAGCCGTTGCCATGGGATCTGATATGGTAGGCAAGGTTAGAAGAATATAAGTTGTCACCGCAATAGTTTAGGAGTAAAACGATGGCACTAGTTAACTCGACAATGTTGTCCTTAGGTACCAAAGCACCAGAGTTTCAGTTACCGGATGCGGTTTCTGGGGAGACGATTTCCTTAGACACCTTTGCCGGTAAGCAGGGGTTACTGGTCATGTTTATCTGCCGCCATTGTCCTTTTGTTAAACATGTACAGGGAGAATTGGCTAAGCTAGGGAAAGACTATGCCGATGCTAATATCGGTATGGTGGCGATTAGCGCTAATGATGCCGATAATTACCCGGATGATGCTCCCGATAAACTTAAGGAAATGGCTCAGGAGCTGGGATTCACTTTTCCCTTCTGTCATGATC
>NZ_JAAHGN010001380.1:0-1597 GCF_010672485.1 Moorena sp. SIO2C4
TCTAATTTTAAGCCTCTTCGCGCCTGGTTGAAATAGCCCGCCCCGTAACGCACCAGCAGGTCAAACCGCAAAAATGAGATCTACCGATTCATTCACCCTACAAGATAAAAAGTATGGGTAGGTAAAATATAAAGGTGGTGAAGACACCATCCCGATAAGATACTGGTGTAAGTCTGTGGGTGCATCTATAAACTTTATGGGAAAGAAAAACCACAAAAAGGCAATTCGTAGCTTGAATCAGCGCATTGCTGAACACCAAGAAAAGATTAAACTAGAGTATGAAAAGGACTTTCCCGATCAAGGTTTAATAAGGCATTGGGAAACTGAGATTCGTGCCTTTGAGAAGGGCATTCAGCAAGCACTAAAACGATTGGGGAAATAATTATGCAGATTCGCGATCGCTCCCTTCCTATTAATAGCAATACTCTGAAGACATTAATTACAGAATTAGGCTCAGAATGCCAAACGGTTACCGCTTTAATTCATCAGCTTCACTCACCTCACCTTAGTGCTAGACAACAAGCGGAAATTCTGGCAGAATTGCTGGCTGCTGCAATTCATTTGAATGTTCATTGTGGCGAGGAATTTCAGAGGCTAATTGCCCAGGAGATGGAAAAATTGCCGGATGATGATGAACAGGAGTAAATCGGAAACTGTTACCAGATTCGCTGTTCCCAGATCTGCGTTTTAGGGAGCAGAGAGCAGGGAGCAGCAAAGAGGCAAGATGAAAAAAATAATGTGTACCTCATAGCTATGATAAACGCTATAAGTATTTTATTCACTTTAAATCATCTGACTTCTGACTTCTGACTTCAAACTTCTGACTTCATCCCGGCGCAAACTACACGAAAACCAAATTCCTTGTAGCGGTAGTCGCGCCTAACGTAGAGGTTGCGAATCGCAGAACGGCAGTAATCAGGATCGTTGACCCAGGAGCCGCCCCGCAGCACTGAATATGAGCTTTTATCCTGATTATTGGCTAAATATGACTGATTTTCAGAATTGACATTTTCCGCTTCATTACCATCAATCCAAGCACTGCCGTCATTGGGCGCACCTTCATAGTTAGAATGCCAATCATCAGCGCACCATTCCCAAACGTTCCCGTGCATATCACTGAGTCCAAAAAAGTTGACGACTTCAAAATATCCTACTAGTGTTGTTTCCTGACGGTATTCTCCTTTTGGCTCTCTACCATAAGATCCTGACCATTCAGAGTCTTTATCATCGGTCCCGCGATAATTAGCCAAATCTGTTGTGATGGTTTCTCCGAAGTGGAATGGGGGATAGGATGCTCCAGCTTCTAGGTTCAGAGGTTCTGTTACCCCTCGACAGGCATATTCCCATTGGGCTTCGGAAGGTAGTCTATAATCCCTTCCTGTTAGCTTAGAAAGGCGGTCACAGAACTCTACTGCATCATACCAATTGACTTGTTCAACAGGTCTTTGCCATCTATCTATCCCTTGATAGGGCTCTTTAAAATAAGAGGGGTCTGGATCTAAATCTTGATTAACCTTAAGGTCAGATCGAGATGCGATCGCTTTCCATTGATCTTGAGTAATCGGGTAACGTCCGATTAAAAACGATGAAATAGTTA
>NZ_JAAHGN010001381.1:0-1596 GCF_010672485.1 Moorena sp. SIO2C4
TGCTTACTTTTGACTTCTGACGCAAGAACCTTGCTGACTTGCGCGTAGCGCTATATTAGTCGGTAATTGGTAATTGGTATAGCAGTTCTCAATCGATTGAGAACTGCTATAATAGTTTTTATTTCATGACGGCGCTACTTTGCTCAATCCCTTTGTTTGATGTAACCTTCGACTATAAGTAACTGTTCTAAACCATCAATAAGACGATTAATATGAGCAATTAGAGTTGGAGGTGAAGACAAGGAATTTGTAATGTTATAAATTTCTTTTTCTATCCCATCTGGAACTTTGGAACATAGATTTATTACTTGTTCTAGGATTCGTTTTTCCCCTGGATGAGGAACAGAATTGATAGCAAAAATAATATCAAAATAACTTTCTAACAAGGCAGTAGTTCGATGGATGACACTGATATCATCTTGGCGATAGATTGCCAATTGTAACTGATGAGTATAAGCAGAAATAGTTTGCCTCAAGATTGGATAGTTTTTAGCAATAATGGCTTGTTTGAGGGGTTCAGGATAGGGCTGGTTTACCTTTTGTTGTAGCTGTTTAAACCAACCATCAGCATCATACAAACAGACAGAGGTTAGGATATTCCACCAAAAGCAGGTAGAATATCCAATGGAAGCTTGATGGTTGACGAGGATACGTGAAAGCTGTTCTTCAATCCATTGGGGGGTACGATACATCACATCCACACCAAATCCAGATTTGAGATCAATCCACTCATCACCTGTTTCCCAAAATTGATTGTTAATTTCTATGCGCTCTGCAAATGGTTTTGCGATCGCAGCTCGAATTTCTACAGGGATATCTTCCTTGACATAGACATAAAAATCGTAGTCTGATCTCTCGTCGGAAACCTGTTGGCTTTGAGAACCGGCTAATGCTACAGCGATAACTTGATCTAAAGCAGCAAACTCAGTCGCTATAGTTTTGGCTAAGGTATGAATAGTGTTAATTAAGGGAATATATTTAGAAACTATACCCACAATTCTCTCTAAACTGTTTGTAATGAAATGCCTCTCCGAGAGTAGAGCGTTTGTAAGCTATAAGCTATCAGCTATCAGCATATGCTTTGATATATTTTTCCCCAGACTTTCAATTCTAATTAATCTCGAACTATTAGGTGCGACCCGTGGCTAATTTAATTCGCCAAGGTCAAGCGCACCTTTAAATTTTACCCTTTGCCCACGCTACGCGAACGGCGCACGCTACTTGAGGTGAGGTTTATTTTAAGCACCTCAAGTAGCGTGAGCCAATGGCTCACGGCTGATAGCTGATAGCTGACTTACGTATTAATAAATTAGGATTAGTTATGTTGAAGATAGACTTCTGCGAGCATACCAAGCAGCACCCTGCAAAGCGGCCTGGTCATTAAGAATCACATATATAGGAATAGACTTCAGCAAATCCACCATCTTATCCTTATTAATAAAATTTTCCATAAACAGAGGTTCACGCAGATTATCGAGAATGCGAGGGGGAATCCCTCCACCGATATAAACACCCCCAGTTGCGAAAAACTTAAGGGCAGCATTTGCGGCTTCAGATGCCAAGATTGAGACAAACATCTCTAAAGCTTGCACACAA
>NZ_JAAHGN010001382.1:0-1592 GCF_010672485.1 Moorena sp. SIO2C4
TCTCTTGATGCAAAGCGCGAGTTGGGGAAACCACGGCAGTCGCTCATGGGGGGGACCCCCAAGACCGCGCTGCCTCCCCAAGACCGCGCTGCATCGCTGCCGCTCTGTTTTCTTGGTCTTTTGTTTAATAATGTTTGACCAACTTTCCAGCATTTATGGCCTTTGGCCACGCTACGCGAACGGCTTTGAAAGTCAGTATTTCCAGTATAACACATCGATTGGTCTAAAGTGAAAGACTCTGTGCAAAATTCATCCCTGGAGACGAAACCTTAGATAGGGTCGCTTTATTACAAAAGATTTAACCCTTTTACCCATAACCGACTAACCATAAAAGCGACCCGATCTTACGGTAACTTTAAACACTCATGCTGCGCATGTTCGTTGTGGGGCTTCTTTTGCCGGAAGCTATAGTGATTTCAATTTATATTGAGAAAACTATTTATTGCTATAAAAGGGTTTCATACGAAAAAGTGTTCCATTGTTATTTGAAATGACTATAATCACTAAACAACATAAAACCGAAGTTTCCAGTTTAGTGGAACTTCGGTTGATACACTATGGCAAAAGCAATAATAAATAATTTTCAACTCTTCCTAGCCCAGACATAAACGTATTACTTGTGCTATCCGAAGCGGTACGCTCAGGCAATGTGACTCCAGAAGATCCTGCGAAATCAAGTACACCGTCATAGCTAGAGAGACCAACCTGTTCTAAAACTAGGGGCTTCACCTCAACTAGGGTAATATCAGGTTCACTCAAGATTAAGGCAATTTTAGATGCCAGATCCAAGGTTACTGTACTTGGAGCGCCTTCCTGACTTTCCGCACGGGCATTTCCCTGGACAAATCCGATCAGGTCAATCGTGACACTTTCGAGAGTCCCCAAAGCCTCATCGAATTTGGGGAGAATGAAAAATTTATCAACAGTTGTCGGTCGCCATTCAATGGTCTGAGTATGGGTGATACTAGCTGCATTAGCTGCACCAGTAGTCGCCAGCATACCAGCCAAAGTAGTCGCAGTAGTTGCTAGAAATACTTTCAGACGGGAATAGGTTTTTGCTGTGGATTGAGTCATGGTACTAACGAGTGATTAAGGTCTTCTGGTCATATCTCTGTAAAAGTCACTCCAACTTCGGATTTAGCTGGAGACAGGACTTACGCAAAGACACCAGATATGGAGTAGATTCTGATCAGACTAAATTCATAACTAAAGAAGGTTTTTTAAGTTCTTTAGTTAAATATGAATATAAACTTTGGGGCTTAATTTTATAAACTGTACATTTAGTCAAGTAAGCTAGTCTTTTCAGAAAATTCCACACCAAAATAGCACAAGCAATATGGTTTCTTTGGATTCGAGATTTACGACACTGACAAGATTGTCTGCCAGTCAATGTCTTGATGCAGTCGCTCATGGGGGAAACCACGGCAGTCGCTCATGGGGGGAACCCCCAAGACCGCGCTGCCTCCCCAAGACCGCGCTGCATCGCTTGTTTAAGTTCCCGGTGAAACTCCTCTATTTTCCAACGGTAAGAACAAGTGGATTTTACCTGTTCAATATCTGAGGCAGTTAGTTCATTTGTGGCAATGTATTCC
>NZ_JAAHGN010001383.1:0-1589 GCF_010672485.1 Moorena sp. SIO2C4
TCAGCAGTGGCAGCGGGATTAGTACCAATTACTCTTGGTTCTGATACCAATGGTTCAATCCGGGTACCAGCTGCGTTGTGTGGTACTTTTGGCTTAAAACCTACCTACGGACGATTGTCTCGCGCAGGGGTTTTCTTGTTTTCTGCTAGTTTGGATCATATCGGTCCGTTTGCTCGTTCTGTACGGGATATTGCTACTACTTTTGATATCCTTCAGGGAGCAGATCCCGCTGATCCAGTTTGTAGCAATCGTCTCCCAGAACTCTGTGTCCCCCACCTTAACGAAGGGATTGAAGGGTTACGGATTGGGGTTGCTGATGGGTATTTTGCTCAAGGGGCAGAACCAGAAGTCTTGGATGCTGTGGCTAAAGTGGCTAGTAGCTTGGATGTAACTGCCTCGGTTACTATCCCAGAAGCCAAGCGAGCCAGAGCAGCAGCTTATATTATTACAGCTAATGAAGGGTCAAACCTCCATTTGGACAATTTGCGTAAACGTCCCGATGATTTTGATCCAGCTACACGCGTACGCTTTTTAGCAGGTGCCCTAATTCCAGGCACTTGGTATATTCAAGCGCAACGGTTTCGACAATGGTTTCGCGATCGCATTCGGGAAGTCTTCCAAAATGTCGATATTATCCTCGCTCCCACTACCCCTTGTGTTGCTCCCCTACTGGGTCAAGAAAAAATGGTCATTGCTGGGGAAGAAGTGTTGGTTCGTCCAAACTTAGGATTATTTACTCAACCCTTATCCTTCATTGGCTTACCGGTCTTATCGGTACCAATTCACCGTCCTGGTCAAATGCCCTTAGGGGTACAAATTATTGCTGCACCCTACCATGAAGCCATGATTCTTAGAGTTGCTGCAGTGCTTGAGGAGCAAGGCATCGTTTCAGCAGCGGTTGTGTCTTAACAAATCGATGATTGAGACAATATTCTTTTACCGCAAATAGTTGTATAATAAAATATTAATTATTGCCACAATTCAAAAAGAAGTATAAAGAGTTAAGTATGAAACAATTTTATCTAGCATTTATCTAGCAGCATGCTCTCCCAGATTAAAGAGTTAGCCCAAGAACTTGCCCCGCGTCTGATCGAAATCCGCCGTCATCTCCACTCTCACCCAGAATTGAGTGGTCAAGAACACCAAACAGCCGCTTACGTAGCTGGGGTCCTATCCTCCTGTGGTCTTCATGTACAAGAAAGGATTGGCAAAACTGGTCTTATCGGTGAACTGATTGGTGGTACCGATGACCGATTAGTCGCACTGCGCACTGATATGGATGCTCTACCCATCACCGAACAAACTTGCCTCGATTTTGCCTCACATCAACCGGGAGTCATGCATGCCTGTGGTCATGATGTCCACACCACCGTAGGCTTAGGCACAGCTATGATTCTATCCCAACTCGGAGAAACTTTTCCTGGTAATACTCGCTTTCTGTTCCAACCAGCTGAGGAAATTGCTCAAGGTGCAAACTGGATTGTTAAAGATGGGGGCATGAAGGATGTCAGTGCTATCTTTGGTCTTCACGTTTTCCCATCAATTCCAGCAGGGTCTATTGGTATCCGCTATGGGGCATTAACAGCAGA
>NZ_JAAHGN010001384.1:0-1587 GCF_010672485.1 Moorena sp. SIO2C4
CTTCTTCAGGTGCGACCCGTGGCGAATTTAATTCGCCAAGGTCAAGCGCACCTAAGTTGTTTTCCTTTTCCTCTCCCTCTGGGTCGCCCCATGTTTTACCCTAATGTAAAAAACCTACCCCTGTGAGTCCTCTGGGACGGGAGAGGTCAACTAAGCGTGGAGAAGGAGTAAGACCAAAACTTGGACGTCCGTCTAAGTTGAGGTGCGACCCGTGGCGAATTTAATTCGCCGAACGCGCCCCGCGTCTCCTACGGAGAACGGAAAGCGCACCTTCGGCATTCTTCCGTGTTCCCGTAGCGTGGCCTACGGCCAAGCTAGAAACCCCAACTTACTTCGTTTAAGTAAGTTGGGGTAGTTCACGGGTCTACTTGAACATGACCAGTACAATAATTAGAGGTTCCTATTTATCTTCAATTAACCTGGTTCGATGGGGCATAAAGCCCCCGATGCAGATTCATTGAAGTAATCAATAACAATAGCTTTGCCAAAGGAGGAACTCAATCTTGGGTTAAAGTCAAGCGGACTTGAGTTAGCAACTCAGTTTACCCCTGAAAAACAAATCTACGAAGCCCATGACAGAAATTCGTATTGCTCCTCAGATCGATTAGAAACTTACCAATCTTTCTCGCTTTTCTTCTTCACCACAACAATTACTGGTTGAGCATTTTCTGCAACCTCACCACTCTCTTTCAATTCTCCAATGACTTTAGCAATCCTCTTAAAAAGCTTACCCTCACCATATTGCAAATCCTTAATATCATCCTTCTTTGCCGATCCCATTTCTAGGATAATGGTGTTTTCTTTCTGAAGTGTACTCATGGAAGTTCTCCTAACTAAATTTTAGCAAGCTTTATCAAAAGTTAGATCGTGCCCAGCTCCGCCCTTGTAAAAAACTTCAAAGTGATGTAATGAACATTCCAAAAACTTTTGAAGAACTCAAATCCTTTTTGGATTCAATATAATAGCGATTACATTGACGCATTACATCGAAGTTAACGATAGACCAGAAACCAAACTAAAATTTCATCAACTTAGACATACTCTTGGAATAGTTCTTTCCGAAATCCTTAATCCAACCATTTTTCTTCTTACGATTGGACTTCTCATGGCGCTCCTTATAGAGCGTTGTCGCCTCGTCGAGACGCTTTGCTTGTTTAAACATAGCCTTCTCAAGAGGCTTTAAAGCTGCTGCCTGCTTCTTCTTCTTCTTTTTCTTGCTCTTCTTACTTGTAGATCCAGACAAGAGCTCAGGTGTTCCTCCAAAAGAATCTTCACTGCGTAAAATGACAGCGCTCTTAATTTCATTATCAGCCATAACTCTTAAGTTCCTAGATTGATTTAAGTACTACCACTAATCTTATAGCATAAAACCTCACCGGTCAATAATTAAACTGACGTGAGTAGCTGAGGTGGTGACATGAGCCCCAAAAAGCTTACTCTATAAGGCTTTGATGCCAATGGGCTCATGGAAGATACAGTCGGAAATTAACCCTCAAGTCATTGTCTTGATGCAAAGCGCGAGTGGGGGAAACCCCCTGTTCCGAAGCTGCATCGCTTAATGGCAAGCTCAAACCCTTATAACTACGT
>NZ_JAAHGN010001385.1:0-1583 GCF_010672485.1 Moorena sp. SIO2C4
CCCTTTTTTGCATAACCTACCAACCATAAAGGCTCAACGTAATCAGGTTTCGTCTCCGGGGGAGACCACGGCAATAGCGAGTGGGGGAAACCCCCAAGACCGCGCTGCCTCCCCAAGACCGCGCTGCCTCCCCAAGACCGCGCTGCATCGCTTCTAGATTTTTAATTTTTAATTTTGAATTTTGAATTCCCCAAAGGGGTCAATGATTTCCCTAACAGGACTTACGCAACAACCCTATCTGTAGGGTGCGTTATTAACTAACCAAGCGCTTTTGTGGAAGCACCTTTGTGGCCGAGTTTTGCGTAAGTCCTGCCTAAGACTTCAAACTCATATCATCTCCGGTACCATCGGTATTGTATACCACAAGAGTGTTTTGCAGGCGGCTCAGCCTTGTGGCTCTCAAGACAAATGACAAAAAAAGCGGACTGGATATCAATTGGTTATTTCTTCCTCTATGGCTTGTTCTATTTCTCTGAGAAGCGCTGGTTTGACTAGATAACGACGAGCTCCTAGTCTGAGAGCTCGCTTTTTGTCTGCTGGGAAGGAGTAGGCAGAAAGGATAACTATAGGGATTGTTGCCCATTGGGATTTCTTGAGTTTTTCGATCAAGGTAAAGCCATCAACTTCTGGTAATTTGAGATCCAGCAGAATCAAGTCAGGTTGAAAGTCGGCGAGGTCTCGTTTAATGGTTAACCCATGGGGTAAAGCGCAAACGTCATACCCTTGCAACTGAAGGTATTCAGTGATAACTTCTCGATTGAAATCGTCATCCTCAATAAATAGGATTTTCTGAACCACAATTACAGATGTTTTTTCATTGCTACATAAATACCAACGGTTTATCCTTTAAACGACCATATGCCTCCGCATCAAAGCGGTACAAATTTCAGGGACGACCTGCTCCATGAGATACTCTTAAACTAGTATCCGCCAGGAATAATAGCTTTAAAAGACGAGGGCTAAAATTGTAATAATCCGAGACGTTTTCAAAAAAAACTGTGGTGTACAGTTGATAAATAGTATAGATATTATTGAGGGTAAATACATCTCGGAACAGGTCAAAGGCGACAGGATTGTCTGCCAATTTGTTGCGCAAATGCCGATAACCATAGTCCAAAATTGGATTATGCTCAAAGGCGAGCTGCGGCACATGCTCGATGGAATACCAGGTAATACCACTGACATGATCTGTGTTGAATTTAGCTTCTTCTAGTCCCACTAGGGCAAAGTAACTGACGGATAGGTAACCCATGGCATAGTGGTGGTTATAGGTAACCTCGACTCTAACCAATTTTGGTTGATAACGACCTAGTTCTCCGAAAGTGTACAGTTGCTCTAGGTTCAGGTTGTTAACTCCAATTTTCTCTGCCCAAATCCGATCGCATAGCGTGGCCATTCGCGTAGCGTGGCCGAAAGGCCAAGGCCAATCGCGTAGCGTGGCCATTCGCGTAGCGTGGCCGAAAGGCCAAGGCCAATCCCCAGCATTGTCTAATGATTCTCCGTCCGACACCAAGGTTCCTGGTAAACTCGATTTACCGAGGAAGGCTTCCTCTTGGAGTACCAAAAGGCGGCTTTGTTGGGTA
>NZ_JAAHGN010001386.1:0-1578 GCF_010672485.1 Moorena sp. SIO2C4
TCTCCAGCTATTGCTTAGGATACACGGGTTACTTTATTAACGACACGGGATGCCCCGACCCTCCGGAACAATACAATAAGTTCTATTTTTAAGCACGTAGGTGGCGGTTAGCTCTTAATTTGTCTTCCCTACTATATCTAGTATAAACGATATAAACCCTGTCCGCAATTGATCTCACACTCATGCTGCCCATGTTCGTTGTGAGGCAATTGAGCGGATGAAGTTAAGTTAGACAGGAGCAAAGATGTAATGCAAGTAAGCAATAACCGGACGCAGATCGAGAGCGGACCGATAATTCTCAACACTCAAGAGTCTACGTTAAAGGCGCGAACAGCTTCAGTCAGGCGTACTACTGGGGAAACTGATGTACAAGTGTCACTGAATTTAGATGGTACAGGTATCTGCACCGCTAATACAGGCATCCCATTTTTAGACCATATGCTGCATCAAATCTCTTCCCATGGACTGATTGACTTGGAGGTGCAGGCAAAGGGAGACCTAGAAATTGATGATCACCACACTAACGAAGATGTTGGGATTACCCTAGGGCAAGCCTTGGCAAAAGCATTAAGCGATCGCAAAGGAATTTTCCGCTTCGGTAATTTCCTGGCTCCCCTAGATGAGGCATTGATTCTGGTATCTCTAGATTTTTCTGGACGTCCTCACTTAAGCTATGGCTTGGAAATTCCTACCCAGCGTGTCGGAACCTATGATACCCAACTGGTGCGAGAGTTTTTTGTTGCACTGGTTAACCATAGTCAGATCACCCTACATATCCGCCAACTAGATGGCATCAATTCACATCATATTATTGAAGCGACATTCAAGGCATTTGCCAGAGCAATGCGCATGGCTGTGGAAATTGATCCTCGTCGTGCAGGGATGATTCCAAGCTCTAAGGGGGTTTTGTAAAAGCTATCCGGAAATCCTAAAAGTTGATAACAAACAAAAAGCCATGGGACTAAGAGTTCCACAGCTTTTAGACTGGTCTAAGGAGCATTAACTACATTTGATCGTAGAGTACGCTAACTGTGGGCATAGTCCTCGTAACAGTTTTGGTAACGAATTGACTACTCTCGTCGCTAAATCAAATATTATAGCGAGAGATTCCTAAGAACATAAATCCTTACTGGCGCGCGCCAAATAGCCTCTACACTCTGAGATCAAATCATTGATTTTACTTGTCTTTTGGCTTACGCTTCTAGCAGCGGTGCCCTTGACCCGTGGCGAATTTAATTACGGGTCAAGGGCACCGTGAGGCTTTTCAGCTGGCGCGCAAATCGGCACTTTATAGTTGATTAATTATCTCTATCTACTAGTAAAAATTATCAATAATCGCAAGAGTTTCCGTCTCCAATTCCCCGGAGACGCGCGCCTTAGATCGGGTCGCCTGATTACAAAAGACTTAACCCTTTTATTTTATGCAAGACCTTTCGCGGAGCGGCTATGGGCGAGCATCACCCATAAAGGCGACCCGATCTTACGGTAACTTCTAACCCGCTAACCCTTACTGGCAGTGCCAGACGCTGCTTAACACGGGTATAACGGGAGTCCCCAAGGAGATTGAATGATGGTTTT
>NZ_JAAHGN010001387.1:0-1576 GCF_010672485.1 Moorena sp. SIO2C4
ATAAGCTATGACTTATAGGTTCGCTCCCTAGAACCGGTGCAGGTTTTTAGCGATTGAGTGCTCACCAACCATTGACTGACAACGACATTTCCCAAATCCTGTTACCTAACCCCCCTGATCCGCATAACCATAGATTCCTGGCATACAAAGATTTGGTCGATTTTTATAAAGGGGTTGTGACAAACGGATTTGGTATGACAGCATGATTGAAAGATCTTGATCGGAAAAGTAGGACAGTTCCATATTGAGCTCACTTTGATAGTTTACGCGAGTTTCTGGCTGCCCTAATTTTCTCTGATCACAATGAATTAGCCCTGCCCCTAGGGCGTGTCTTCAAACTCCGAGTACCCCCGTTTCCCTTAAAAAAGGGGGACTTTGAGTATGGCTCCCCCCTTAATAAGGGGGGCTGGGGGGGATCTAATATCTTGCGGAAAACTTTGAAAACACGCCCTAGCCCCCCAATTCTGGGCGAGCAATCCCTCGCTCGGGGGACCCACGGGGGCTTTAACAAAACCAGATGATCGCGCATTCATTCCTTAATTCAGCAACGCCGCTTATTTTATTCAAAAGCACCGATTGCGCTACTTGAGGTGCTGCGCAAACAGTAGCGTGTGCTTGGGCATAAACTGTTCGGTGTAGCGTGGCCACAGACCCAAAGCACCTCAAGTAGCACCATCTGTAGCGCATAAGCACCTCAAGTAGCACCATCTGTAGCGCTTAAGCTGAATGCTTACTTCTGTGAAGAATTAAAAAACGCCCGATCGCTTTCTTGCCCCAGTATTTCCTGACCAATGGAGGCCAAAACGCGATCGCAATTATCATGGAGAGTATAGAAGGATAAATCGCGATAAATCCGTTCCAAAGGACTGGGTTGAATCATAGCACGAGCGCCACACATGCGAGTACAGTGTTCCAAAGTCTCCAGTGCCAATTTTTCTGACAAATAACGAAAGCGGTTACCAGCTTCTTTGGCCTGCTGGTGTTGACCTGTTTCCCACAACAAAGCCACTTTTCGTAGCCACAAGTCCATGGTTTCAATGTTCATGGTTGATTTAGCAATCCGATGCTGCACATAAGCATCCTGTTCTCTGCCTTGCTTTTTGATATGAGCGTGGGCATAACCATAAGCCCCTTCTGCCGCCCCCAAAAATGCCGCTCCATACTGAGGAGTAAAGCGAGTTTGCCACTCTTCAAGCAAGTATTGCCCTGGATAGCCAATCAGATTTTCTTTAGGAATAAAGGTGTGATCGAATTGTACGCGATAACTTACACTTCCCCGCATTCCAATCGGTTTCCACCAGGTTGAATCAAAGCTTACACTTGGGTCTGATAAATCACAGGCTAACATCAACACGGAATTCGCTGGTCCATCGTGATGACGAACAGCTCCTGTTCCGGCAGTACTCACAAACAATATCGCCCATTGTAGCCCATCCGCTCCTGTGGCAGCACCCACCCATTTAATATTTACTCTTTATAATATATAATTATAAATTAGGTAAAACTAAAAAACGAAAAGTCATCGAACGTCGATGATCATAACCTTTGGTAAAGTGGGATGAGTGGTCAAGATAAA
>NZ_JAAHGN010001388.1:0-1576 GCF_010672485.1 Moorena sp. SIO2C4
TCTTCCGGATTGAGGGGGTTAGCTGAACATGGGTCACAACTAGCCATATCCCAAGCATATTCAAGAAAAGCCACTTTTTTACCTTCACCCTCGTAAGCAGTTTGGAACATAGCAGTGTAGAAATCACCAAACTCTGCTTTGACAAATACTGGAATTTCAGTATTAGAAGGAATCTTCACAGTGCGGTAGTTTGTAATTTCAGCCTGACCTCGGGGTGATAACACATACACAATCAGGTCTTGCTCACCCGTAGCATTCATCATTCCTAAGCGAATGGGCAGCATAAATCGGGGAGACTCGTAAGCCATCTGGAGGGGTCGCAACCGTTGGTAGGCAGTTTTGTCAAATTCGTGCAGATTCACATTGGGGGGGTCAAATTCGTGCAGATTCACATTGGGGGGGTCAAATTCCTCCAGATTGACTTTGGCAACGAAAAATTTCATATTCTGGCGGATGTAGGGTCGCAATAACCGATTTGCTCCCCGTGGAATTTTGTAACCGTTGCGTCTGAGCCAGGTTTCTAAACCTCTAGAGTCCTTAGCACTGAGGATAAGAATGTTATATTCTCCAACTGAGAAGCGCTCCTCTACCGTGACACCTAAACTACGATCATAAGCATCCGCTCCCCTTGTGCCACCTGGACGACCTAGGTCTGCTGGCGCACTTTCGAGATACCTTCGGTTATCGGCACAGGGGTTTGGGTCAAAATATTCCACTAGTCGAGGTGCACTAAACTGATCGAGGCCTTCAATAATCTTAGGGTCACCTACATTCACCTGTTCTCGCTGAAGCACCACAGGAACTGGGACAACCATGGCAAAGTCTTTAACATCCCCTTGATAGTCATTTGCCATGGTTAAAACAGTGCGATCGCCATCCCGAGCAATTACCACTTGAGACGTCTGGTTATATAGTTTAGTATCAGCTTTGGCCACATAAAACCCACAAAAACCCCAAGCTTTTTGAGCCAACCCTAAACTCACTAAAACCGTTATAATAATAGTACTTATAACCCGAATAATTTTCATTTTTATAAGCTTAATTCACGTCATTTAATAGGTGCGACCCGTGGCGAATTTAATAATTAGATGCGGAAAGCGCACCTAAGATTCACTATCATGCCAGGAAAATCTTGTAGATGACCAAATAAAATCCAAAATTACGGTCAAAGGGGATAGGGCAAACAACGCCCAGAAAATAGCAGTAGGCATGAAGAATTGATTGCGCAATATAAAAGTGAGTAACGCAATACACACCGCCCATAGCAATCGACTAATCGGTGCATTGGGGATTGAGCGAGGGTCGGTTAGCATAAATAGGGCAAACAGTAACAAAGACCCACTCATCAACCGATGGCAAAATACATCCCAACTCCAGCCAAGCCAGAGATTTCTAATCCCTTCTAAAACGGCATAAGCACCCAAAAACGCTGCGGTTGTATCCCATCGTCCTACCCGTTTTAACACCATACTGCCAGTACCAGCAAATAATAGAGCATACCAACCATCATCCCCCCACTGTCCGGGAGAAACCCAAGCATCATTGCTTAGGATAAGAACAGCAATAATTCCGAAAT
>NZ_JAAHGN010001389.1:0-1574 GCF_010672485.1 Moorena sp. SIO2C4
CATCGGACAAAACGGTCAGAGTTTGGGATTTAGAAGGAAATCAATTAGCACTGTTGACAGGACATCAAGACTCGGTAAATAGTGTCAGTTTTAGCCGAGATGGTCAGATGCTGGCTACCGCATCATCGGACAAAACGGTCAGAGTTTGGGATTTAGAAGGAAATCAATTAGCACTGTTGACAGGACATCAAGACTCGGTAAATAGTGTCAGTTTTAGCCGAGATGGTCAGATGCTGGCTACCGCATCATCAGACAAAACGGTCAGACTCTGGGCGGTTGAAGATTTAGGAGAGATGCTGGCTAGGGGCTGTAAGTTGCTTGAAGGTTACTTTGTGGATCATCCTGAAGATTTAGAAAGCTTAGAGAAATGCCAAGATTCAGATGGCAAAATAGCTGCAGCTTCTGGTTTTGTTAGACAAGGTGAGGAGTTAGCAAAACAGGGGGATGTTGAGGCTGCTATTGCTAAGTTTCAAAAAGCCAAAACATGGAATCCGGAGCTGGAATTAGAGCTAGAGAAAAAAGCAAAAGCGATTGCTCTTGTTGCAAAAGGTGAAAAGTTAGCAAAACAGGGGGATGTTGAGGGTGCTATTGCTAAGTTTGAAAAAGCCAAACAATGGAATACGGAGCTAGAATTACAGCCAGAGATAAAAGCCAAACAGCTAGCAGCACCCGCTAAAGTTAAACAAGGTAAGCAGTTAGCTAAAGAGGGTGAATTAACCAAAGCCCTATCTCTCTATAAAGAAGCACAACAACTAGATCCAAACCTAGAAATTTATGCTCATTCTTGGTACGCACTCTGTTGGTTTGGTAGCCTCCATGGATATGCTGCTGAGGTGATGGATGCCTGTGAAAAAGCAGTAGCCAAAGCACCTAAATCTTATAAAGGATATCAAGATAGTCGTGGTTTGGCTAGGGCTCTGACTGGGGATACCGCAGGAGCGATATCAGATTTTCAGGAATTTGTAGACTGGACTAGGAATGATAAGTCGAAAGCAAAACGGCAGAAATGGATAGATGAGCTGCGGGCTGGTAAGAATCCTTTTACGGAAGAGGTGTTGAAGGATTTACTTTAGGAGTGAGGGAAAGTCAGAAGTTAGAAGTCAGAAGTCAGAAGTCAGAAGTCAGCCGTCAGCCGTCAGCGGTCAGCCGTCAGCTAAAAGCTTACGCTAAGCGAACAGTGGCCAACTTTGTGGCACAGGCTTCGACACCAATGTTATTCACAAGCTGAACGCGATCGCGTGCGCGTAGCGCATAAGCTGATAGCTGATAGCTGATAGCTGATAACTGATAGCTGATAGCTGATAGCTGATAGCTGATAGCTGATAGCTGATAGCTCCCTTTGTTACAAAATTTTAAAAAATATGTTATAATAAAAGATTTTTGTGCTATAGTATAACAGTGGGCGCTGAGACGCCCAGAGTCAAGAGCTAGCCCGGGGACACTGCAACATCTACGGGCTAGCTCTGGCTCCCCTAAAAAAGGAGATGCTTCGATTATGAGTTATTCTGAACGGCTTCACCCGTGGGTGGTCATTAGGCTGTTACCCAACATGCAGCGAGTTGTTGTTGCTCGCT
>NZ_JAAHGN010000139.1:0-10686 GCF_010672485.1 Moorena sp. SIO2C4
TTCTTTCCCGACTCCCGATTCCCGACTCCCGATTCCCGACTCCCTAGTCCCTACTCCCTACTCCACTAGTAACTTTATGGTTCTCTGCTGGGGTTTGAGCCACAGGAGTATCTACCGCTGAATACCCCCTCCCAGTATCCACCGGAACAGGGGGTTGTAGCTGCTTGATATCGTTGATAACTGCTCCCAACAGTACCTCGTTTTCATCTAACTCTTCGATTACCTGAGATAAAATACTTCCCTGGGTATAGCCTGGTCGAGTAACTAACACAATCCCATCAGTAAATGGTTGTAGTAATAGGGCATCATTACAACGGGAGAGACTAGGCGAATCAACTACAACAAAATCAAAGCGACCACGAGCATCTTCCAGCAAATGCTTCATTTCACTCGATTCTAGGATCCCCGCAGCTTTGCGCAGGGGCCCAAGACTAGGGAGAATGTAGAGATTTTCAAAATCTTGGGCTAAATGAATACATTCACTCTTAGAGCCATAGAAGCGCAAAGGTTCCAGTGGAGCGTCCATCAGGTGAATCACTTCTTGAGCTTGAGCTACAGAATGCGATCGCAAATCCCCTTCTACCAACAGAGTACGCATACCGGCTTGGGCAGATGCGATCGCTAAATTGTAAGCCACGATCGTCTTTCCTTCATTCCCTGCCGTACTAGTCACCAACACCACTTTTACCGCAGGTTCCTCCCGCAGACGAAGATTAGTGCGGAACCGTTCGTAGAACTCCAACTCCAAAGCCTCTGGTTGGGTTATTATCGCAGCTTCACCCCGGTAGGACTTGAGGCCGATTGTCGGTAAATCCCCCAGTAATGGCACACCATTGTCCCGAAGTATGGGCTTAACATCCTCTGGCGTGTATAAAGTATTATCCAGGGTTGATAGCAGCAGAATCACACCAGCACCTACAACAATACCGATTACACCACCTATTGCCAAAGTAACGATCGGATTACTTTCTGTCTGGGCCTGAAGTGCTCTCGGTTCTGAAATCCCAGCGATCGCAAGACTACTCTCAGTCTCCGCCTCTGCTATTTTGCTATCTGCTAATGCCGCCTGCAACCGATTGTAAAATTCCTGCTTAAAAGCAACTTGCTGAGCCAGTCGCCCTCGCTCCAGCTGCTTATTGGGCAGCTGCTGATATTGCTGTCTTAGTTCTTTTTCCGTTCTTTGGGTAGCTGCCAACTGCCGTTGAAGTGATTCCCGCTGGGTTTGCAGAGCTACCAACTGATTAGCCAGTGCCTGCCGTGCTGGGTCCAGGGTACTGTCTTGGCGGATTTGACTGGGCAATGGAGAGGTAAACCCATTACCACCGAGAACTTCAGCCGCACGTGCCTGAAGTAAGGTCTCATAAGTCTGTTGCTGTTTGCGCAACTCAATCATAGTTGGATGTTGCGGACGCAACTGCCCCTTGAGCAGTTCCATCTGTGTCTCAGTATCCAGAATCTGAGCTCGCAGACTAGCAATAATCGGGTCAGCACTAAGGGCAGAAGACGTGTAAGCTTGGTCAGGGGTCAAACCTAGCCGTTCGATTAGGCTAGAATATTGAGCCTCAACCCCCTCTAGCTGTATCTCGAGACTACGTTGTTGCTGTTGGCTACCAGTAATTCCACCCACTAACGTCCCATCTTGAGCAGCAAATAAAGCTGGTCCTTGTAGGCGGTCATACTGTTCCAGTTTTTGTTCCGCTTCCCTTAGTTCCGCCTCCGCCTTAGGTAAACGTTCTTCTATCACTTCAATAATCCGTCTTAGTTGTGATGTGTTGATAAAACGGCTCTGTTCCACCATTTTCTTCATCAGCATGTCAACGATGGCTGCAGAAATTTCCTTATTCTTATCCCTATAGATTACCGAAATAAATTGTGCTCCTTCTGCTTTTGGCAATTTCACCTGTGTATTTTTAACAATGTCTTTGGAGCTGACTTGCATCCCAGCTGCTACTTCCTTCACCACATTGTCTGCCAGCAGCGTTCCCTGTGTCAGCACTTGTTTACCTTGTTCTGAAATCTGTACCCCTGTCTGGGAAAATACTTTCACAGGAGTGGTATATATCAAGCGACCTTCAGCTCGGTAAATCGGAGGTGGCGTTGGCTGTATAGCCACAATCCCGGATATGCCAGTAATCAGGAAAAACGTGGCAAAGCCGATTAACTTATGCTGATTGAGAGCAATCAGGTAACGTGTGACAAAAGGGGGAGTCATAAGTTGTTTCCGCTATTGTTAAGGCAGCAGTCATAGAAAAATCCTGTAGCCTATTCCTATTTTTACCGCTGAGTCAACAGGGACTCTGAGCACCAGTTACAAACCGAGACAGGTAGTGGAGTTTTCTGTCCATTCATTAAGGTATCCGGAGATTTTCGTGCTGTCGATGGAAAAGCTAACACACCAGGGGAGAGGTACCATGGATTTCTGCTCCTGTCATACCCAAACCTTATCAAAACAGTTCTGGTATTTCCTCAAAAAACCTCCGGAATCCCAGAAAATCGTTGAAGGGTCGAGTCACTAGACTCAGAGCGGCAGAAATCTTAGCAACAAGACTTCGACCCACCACGATCACATCTTCATCTTGAAGTGGCACGTTTTGGGAAACATCACCCTTTAGTAGCTTTTCTCCGTCTAGTTTTTGAGTCACCGCTTTGCCCTGTTCTGGATCAAAACGAATTAAGGCAATGCTATCCAAGTCAGCATCATCTGGGTTAGGAGAAATTGCTGTTAAGGCATCAATAAACGTACTACCATTAGCTAATGTCAAGTTGCCAATCGTCCCATTAGGATAGCTCAACACTCGAACGCTGATTTGTTGTTGAGCTAGGTTAGAACGAGCTACCAGCTGCCTATCATAATCGGTAGTATTACCCACCTCCAACTTTCGCACAATAATAGCATCCCCATCCCGGAGGTTCAATTCCGATGGAGTTGTCCCATTTTGCAGCGGTGTCAGCAAGTCAATTTCTCGCTCAATGATAGAATTATTCACCACCGACTTACGACGAATCAAAATAGTCCGCAAATCAGCAATGGTAGTCGTACCACCCGCAGCAGTAAGGGCTTGATTCGGTTGAGTTCCTGCTGGCAGGGGGTAATAGCCTGGTCGAAACACCTCACCACTCACCGTAATCTGAACAGCCGGTGTACTCAGTAGGCTCACAACTACTTCAGGATCAATCACAAATTCATTTAAGACCTTTTGAATTAAATCTTGAGCCGCCTCTAGAGTAAGTCCCACCACTCGTAGCTTACCGAACAGCGGTACCACAATATTTCCGTCAGAATCAATAGCACTTTGAAAAGCCAGATTCGGAAAGTTTGTCACACTCACTGCGATTACATCTTCTCGCCCTAGGTAGTGGCGATTAAATTCATCAGATGGACTCACCTGTGACAGAGTCTCTGGGTAGCCCAAAGGAGGTAACATTTCCTCCAACTGTTCCAATGGATTCTCCTCTGAGACCGGTTCAGGGTTGCTCAACGGTGGTGGCGGTGGCAACGTTTCCGTTACCTTTATGGTCTCAGGAGTGGTCTCAGGGGTGGTCTCAGGGGTTTCCAGTTCAGTCCTTTCCCTTTCCCCTGATTCAACAGTTTCCGTTGTTTCCCGTTCCATGGAACTAAACGTAGGCAACTGAGCGCGATCGCTAATCCCATCCCCAAGATTTTGCACCGATGTCGGTAAATTTCCGACAAGCTTAGCCCAACCAGGGCTAAGCCAGACTCCAGAACTAACCAGCCATAATAATACGGTACCCCCAAACAAAGATAAAGTAAGAACTTGGTTGCCAAACCTGTGGGTGTCAGTTGTCATGTTCCAATGGTCAAATATAATCTCAAGTCTGAAATCTCAAGTCTGAAGTGGCAAGTCTAAAATGATAAGTCTGAAGTGGCAAGTCTGAAGTGGCAAGTCTGAAGTGGCAAGTCTGACGTTTAACTTCTTGTTGTGGATAAACTTTTTAGTCAACCCTAAGTGTTCCAGCAATAAATCCATTTCATCCTTTATCCTTGATCCCTCATCCTTGAGCCTTCATCTTGAATCCTTCATTCTTCATCCTTCATCCTTGAGCCTTCATCTTTGATTGTTGATCCTTCATACTTTGTATACTACTAGCTTCCTCAGCCAAAGGATCGCTCATCAAAGCAGTTTGAATCATTTTACTGAGAGATTCGGCTATTGGCCTAGAATTTTCAATATCACCCAAAGGTTCTATGGGAATTTGGATATTCACCGCAACCCAAGGCACCCGTTTGCGATGTAACTGGGCCAGTTGATCAACCCAGAACCAACGGCTAGGAGCAGGATTACCACCCTCTGGCCAGGCATACCATTGTACTATCGCGAAGGTTTGCCGCTGATTCCAGGCACGAAAGAAACGGGCGTTAACAACACTTTTGGGGTGGCTTTTGGGCTTGGTTGTGATGGTCGGATCAGCCTGGGTCTTCCCCTCAACATCAGATGTGTTGACCACAAACTTGATTTGGCTATAAGAATCGATCTTCCATTGTCCCGATCTTTGTCTCATAAATCCGCTAATATCTTCCCATTCTACCTGTGGCTGGGATTTAGGACCATTTTGGGGAAGCAAAAATAACCACACTGGTTTTTGTTGATCCTGCTCTATGAACTGCAAAGACCATTTATGGCCGCCAATCCTGATGGTTTGTTGCTTAACAGTTTGCCAGTCAGATAGTTCTATTCCTGTCTTGCGGATAGCTTTTATCTTTTGGAGGTTAGTCACTGGTGGCAGTTTTGCCCAAGGCCAGTTTCCTGTCCAGTAACCCGGTACTGCTCCCATTATTACCAAGACTAACAGCAACACCAGTAAGACTCCCCTGGAGATTTGCCAGGGCTGGATTAACTTTATTAAACTTACTGATTTCATCATTCTATAGCCTTTATCAGACTTATGAGGTACACATAATTTTTTTCCCTATTCCCTGTTCCCAGATCCGCTGTTCCCTAAAATCCCAAAATTGTGTACCTCACCCAATTAAAAACTATAACGTTTAATCTTCATTGTTAGCCAAGGGAGTCAAGTTTGGTGTCTGAGGGAAAGTATTTTTCAATGAACTTCATTAATAGAACCAGCATCACTAACATCATGGCTGAATAGAGGTCACCGCCCCAGCTTTCATGGAGCCAATGAAATGCGTTATCTTGTCCACTGCCATGGAAAAAGGTAAGCACACTATTGCGGACAATATTAGCACTAACACTTATAACCACCGCACCAGATAACAGCCAAATAGTCTTTAGGCGTGACTCAATAGCACCGCTCCAGTAAAGCAACATCAAACTCACATACAGGCAAGTAAATAACATCTTAAGACCAGCACAGTGGGGCGCTACCTCAACAATTCGTTCACTTACGAACAAGTTAATCCCTTCCAGTCTGACATTCATCCCAAACTGAGTCAGAATAAAGGCAGCCATGGCAGCAATAAAGCGTTGTAGGGGCAAGATATAAGGTTCAATCAAATAGGGAACTGCTGTTGGAGTTGCCAAAGCCACTAGCAGCAGGGGAAAACTTTGTAGCTTAAAGCCACCAATCCCTTTTAACCATAGGCTCATACCAGCTAAAACCATGGGAAACGATAAATTTACCAGTTCTGATTGACCGCTAAGATAGCTTACTGCTCCAATTATCAGTAAGACTACACCAAAGGGATGGGCTGTATCAGTCAGCTTATGCCACCGTCGTCGGTTCGTCCAGACAATATGGGCAGCAAACGGTAGCCCAATCAAACCATGGCTAAAGTATTCATGGGTAATGCTGATACTTTTGTTGAGCCAGCCATTATACCAATGCATCAGCACAGGACCATAAATAATGACTAGTAAAACGATGATACAACCGTCCAGTAGATAGCGATCAATGGCAATAGGAATTTTGCGTCCAATTTGCATAGTTTAATGATTAATAACTAATGGCTCAAGCACGCCTAATAAATTAGCTAACCCATCAACAACCTGCTCAATCTGCTCCTTGCTCAAGTTGGGATAAATTGGTAGAGATAAAATCTCATTGCACAGAGCTTCGGCATGGGGAAAGTCACCGGCTTGATATCCCAAGTATTTGTAAGCTGGCTGGAGATGGCAAGGAATTGGATAATGAATACCGGTTTGAATTCCCACTGAGGCCAGAGCATCCTGGATGCTCTGTCGGTTAAAGGGACATTGTTGACCCACCCTAATCACATAAAGGTGGTAGACATGACCTGACCCGCTGTGGTTTTCTATGGGCACAATCCCGTGACCTTCCAAAGCCTTGAGTAGATTGTCGTACTGCCCAGCTGCCCAGTAGCGTGACTGGTTCCACTCAGTCAAATAAGGCAGTTTGACATTGAGGATAGCAGCTTGTAACGTGTCTAAACGGCTATTTTTGCCGATATCGGTATGAAAATATTTGCGAGGTGCCCCGTAATTGCGAAGCGATCGCACTTTTTCTGCCACAGTAGCATCATTAGTGATTACCATGCCACCGTTACCAAAGGCACCCAAGTTTTTACTGGGGTAGAAACTAAATGCTGCCGCCTTGCCCACAGAACCAGCATAATAATCCTCTCGCTGTGCTAAGTGAGCTTGTGCTGCGTCTTCAAAAATCAGTAAGTTGTGGGCATCAGCAAATGCGATTAACTCACTCGGGGATACCATCTGACCGTAAAGGTGCACAGGGACAATTGCCTTGGTTTTGGCTGTAATGGCTTGTTTGGCAATATTGAGATCAATTAGGGCAGTAAGGGGGTTGCAATCCACCAAAATTGGCGTAGCACCAGCAGCTATGATCCCAATCACTGTAGCGATAAAAGTGTTAGCAGGACAAATCACTTCATCCCCAGCACTAATGCCACAGGCTTGTAATCCGAGTGCGATCGCATCGGTGCCAGATCCCACCCCGATACCGTATTGGACACCACAAGCAGCCGCAAATGCTGTCTCAAAATTCATCAAGGCTTTACCAAGAACAAAATCTCCCTGCTGCACTACAGATTGAATTGCCTGGTCTAGCTCAGTTTGAATAGGTCGGTGTTGTTGAGCTAGTGAAACGAAGGGAACTTTGACCGGAACTTGGTAACTCATCTATTTGTATAGGAATTGATAGTACACTGTATCAGGGTTAACAGCAAAGATTCACATCATTCTTCTCTTCTTGAATGTAAGTCGAATTCCACATGAGTTAACACACTATAACTGTCAAGATTTCGTAAAGTTTTAGCCACTGGTAGGAGTGAGGAATTGGGGCTTTGACCATAGCAGAAGTTCACTGACTCTCGGAACATGGTATATAGATAAAGCGATCAGCCAATGAGGTGTAAGCTTAAGAGTTTTCGTGGTTTGTCCGCCATTGTCCCATCCCCGGTTTACCCATCCCTACCGTTCTTGATTACAGCGTTCCCAAAACCATCGTGGCATGACACATCATCACCAAAAACCATCAAACATCTTACCCAAAAGTGGGCTTTTACTTTACTTTAGGGGGAATTGGGTAAGATTTTATGGTTCTGAATTCCTCTGGTTTACCAAACTTAGTCATGAAGGAGTGCTGAGTACAGAGTGTGGTGAATATCCCCTGCTGACCAATCCGGTTGCTTCGCGCTTATTCGTTGGACTAAGCACCGTGCTGTTGCGGACGCTTATTTTTGTAAGCCTGGGTCTTATCTTCCCTTTTCTTTACCATTTATTCACAAATTTCTTCACAAAGTCTTTACTGATTTTTTATTTTGGGCTAACCACTTAAGTCAAGATAGTTAGGAGACCCCTTTCCTTGATAGCCTGATTCCAAATCCATGTTTATAGCCCCCTATCTTGATGCACTAGCTGATGGGGGTTTCCACATTATTTACCAAAACTAGCTCCTAGGTAGGTAAGGGATTTCAGATTTCTCGATAGAGTGTTATAAGAATTTTACATTTTCACATTTGATTAACATAATCTTTAAAATTATATAATTGAAAATTAATAGCTGTTTCTGATAAGCTTTCCGGTAGTTCCTTTAGAAAAACAGGTAGTGGGGCATGGTAACATAGCTCGAATCAATTTTTTCCTATGGTCTTATAGAGTTTCCATTTTATTTTTGAACAAAGCACCCTCTTGAAATAATACTTTCAGCTAGTTTGGCGTTCACAACTCATTTATAGCTATATATAAAATATATACCCTTATAATATAGAGATGCATCGCTATGAAAACATCAACACTTAAAAAAGTATCTAAAATTACAGCAGGAGTGCCATTTATGAATCTATTTACATCGGTTATGTATCTGCCTACGAATCTAGTGGTCAGTGCAGTTAATCCCTTAAAGTATCCAGAGAGTAATTTATTTAAATAAATCTTGGCTTCATTTTTTTTATTTAGCGCAAATTTATATCGTTATGTAATGGTATTTTTACCAGAGTTATCATCAATAATCAAGAAGGTAGCATACCAAGTATTTATATTATAAAATTGACGATGGCTAAGATGGCATCAGGAGTCCAACCAGTGAGTATGATAGTTTTGATACCTATATGAATAGAACCAAGAACAGGGAATGATCAGCTGGAGCTATCCTAAGCCTGAGGACTAATTATTGCCTGCTAAAGAAGGTCATAATAATTGAGTTTTTCTGTCTGTATTCTTAGAGATAAGAGCGCCTAAGCGCGTCTGTCTAACCTACTGCTCTATTGAGAGTAATAGCTTTTGGTATATTCGGTGTTGGTTCAATGCATAAGCATCAACAGACAAAGCCGATTGAGTATCTAGTCATCAAGGCTATAACGTCGAAAATTAAACCAAACGCTTTGAATGAGTAAAGTTTAAATTTTTCTCTTAAAGGTGAAAATTCAAACAGTAAAGTATGTAGGGTAATTAGACACCAGTTGCTAAGTAACTGATAGATAGAACTAACTAGATATAGTGTTTCTCAATGAATTGTAAAAAGCGATGCATCGCTTGTCCACCTGTCAAATCTTAACTTGACAGACTACTCGCTCTACCAATAACGTTCATGCGCATATTAATCTACTCCTATAATTATCATCCTGAACCCATAGGCATTGCCCCATTAATGACGGAACTAGCAGAAGGTTTGGTCAAGGCAGGACATCAAGTACGAGTCGTCACTAGTATGCCGAACTATCCCCAGCGCTGTATCTATGATAAATATCAGGGTAAGTGGTATCTGACTGAAGAAAGAAATGGAGTAATAATTCAACGCTCCTATGTCTGGATTCGACCAAAGCCTGGTGTAGTGACACGGATACTACTGGATGGTAGCTTCGTGGTGACTAGTTTGATTCAGGCTTTCCAGGGCTGGCGACCTGATGTAATTCTGCTGACAGTACCGTCGCTGCCGGTTAGTGTGCCAGCTGCTTTACTCGGTTGGTTGTACAACTGCCCAGTATTACTGAATTTACAGGATATTTTGCCAGAAGCTGCTGTACAGGTTGGTCTAATTAGAAACAAACTAGCCATCCGTATCTTTGAAGCTTTAGAGAAGTTTGCCTACCACACTGCTCATAGAATCAGTGTTATTTCTGAGGGATTCGTTGACAATTTAGTCAGTAAAGGAGTACCTAAAGACAAAATTACCTGTATCCCCAACTGGGCGAATGTTAATGTTATCCGTCCCTTACCCAAAGAAGGAAATTCGTTTCGCACTGCTTACCATCTTGATGGCAAGTTTGTAGTACTGTATTCCGGTAATATTGCCCTGACTCAGGGATTGGAAACAGTAGTGAAGGCGGCTACTCTGGTCAGGCATATTCCAGAAATTGTCTTCGTCATTGTTGGAGAATCTAAGGCTCTACAGCAGCTACAGCAAGACTGTCAGACTTGCAAGGCTAGTAATGTCAAGCTTTTACCTTTCCAACCCCGAGAGAAGTTACCAGAAATGTTGGCAGCAGCAGATATAGGTTTAGTTGTGCAAAAGCGTAACGTTGTTTCCTTTAATATGCCCTCAAAAATTCAAGTGCTATTGGCTTGCGGACGACCCATCATTGCTTCTGTGCCTTTGAATGGAACTGCAGCGCGAGTTGTTCGAAAAAGTGGTGGCGGTGTAGTGGTACCACCACAACAGCCCCAGGCTTTAGCATCTGCAATTGTCGAATTGTATGAAAATCCTGAGCAGGGGGTATCTCTAGGTCAACAAGGTAGAAAATTTGCTCTGAAGCACTTCGCCTATCAAAACGCTCTCAACCGCTATGAAGCACTATTAACTCAAATTACTAAGAAGCCTAACCATAATTCACTGATTGAATTACAGCAGTTTTCAGATTTATAACCTAGGTCAGACCAGATAAACCAAATCAGATCCTGTCCCGTGGTACGTGGTAGTGTTCACCGATACTACTGGACTGGATCTCATCATCCAATTGGGAACTTCTATATATTTATATGTTTTCCCCTTGGCCTTTTACACCCAAGCCTTTTGACTTATTTCGTGCTGCTTCCAAGAGTAAACGTTGCTCAGCACGAGTAATTGCCTGGTAAGTCCCTTCCACATCTTTAACATCAACAGAAATCGAAGTAATTCCCCACTGCACCAACAAATCAATGAGTTCCGGATCCTGAACCGTAGCTTGACCACAAATTGAGCAAGGAATACCAGCTTCCTTTGCCATTTCGATTAATTGCTGAATTGCTTGCTTGACCACTGGATGGCACCCTGCCACCAGTGTTTCCAACTGCCTCTGTTCCCGATCAA
>NZ_JAAHGN010001390.1:0-1570 GCF_010672485.1 Moorena sp. SIO2C4
TCAAGCTAGTGCTGTAGGGAGCGGTTAGCGATAGCGTAACCCCACAAAAGCCTCACGCTTTGTTGGGTTTCGTTGCCTCAACCCAACCTACGCCATGATCTAAAGTCAGTCAACCAGGGGAAATTGCTTATCCTTTTGCCTCTTGCCTTTTGCCTCTTGCCTACTCCCGACTCCCGACTCCCTACTGCCTACTTAAGGCTTCACAAAGAACCTGATCATACTGTTTAGCAATCACTTCAGGAGTAAAATTCTCTAGTAAATACTCACGACCAGCCTGACCTAGGGAGTTTACTAACTCCTGATTAGCGGCCAGAGAGCGGATATAGTCAGCCAGACCTTGGCTGTCTCCATTCACGAAGCTGGCACCGCACTTAGCCTTGGCAATCAGCTCAGTTAAGTACGCTTGAGGAGAGCAAATTACCGCCACGGGAACCCCAGCAGCTAACGCAGAGTAGAGTTTGCTAGGAGCCACTAAGCTTTCCATACCAGGAATCACACTTACTAAGGAGAGATCGCAAGCGGTTAATGAGTAAGGCAGCACGTCTTTGTCTTGGTAGGGCAAAAACCGAAAATTAGTTAAACCTAAGCGCTTCACGTCCTCGATTAAGGCTTCTCGCTTCGCACCACTACCAATACAGACAAACTGAATCGGTTCGTCTTTCAGTAATTTAGCAGTCTCAAGAATCGTATCAATATCATGGCAGCGCCCCATATTACCAGAGTAAAGCACCGTAAACTTATTCACTAAGTTGTGCTTCTGGGCAAACCAGTTATCTGGCTTGGGAAGTGGCACAATCACATCTGGGTTAGCCCAACTGTGAATCACTGCAACCTTGTTAGCTAGTTTAGGACAAGTATCTATCACTCGTTGCTTCATGGCTGAACTGAGGACAATAATTGCCTCCGCTTTACGCCAAACCCGACGATTGAGACCTCTCCAAAATCGAGCCAAGGGATGATCGTGACCAATGACTCCTAACTCCACAGCAATGTCTGGATAAAAATCGTAAATTAGGCAAACATAGCGCATACCAAAAATCCTACGAGCCAGGTAGGCAACCACAGGGAAAAACGGTGGCGCAGTCGTTAATAACACCAAATTACGACGACGATAGTTTTTAACTAAGTGCAAGAAAGCTCGCACAGCAAAAATTAAGCCATTGACAGCCTTGCCACGAATCCGCTGAGGCCAAAGTTGAGCCGCACGCGATCGCTTAATTTGTACTTTTCCCAATTTTTCATACATTGGTGCAGTGGCAGTCTCAAAAGCATAGCCTGGTTGCCCAGTAAACACCTTAATATCCATCCCTTGTTTGCCCAATTGCATCACCAACTCTTGAATTAGCTGGCCAGTCGCAGCATAGTCAGGAGGGAAAAACTGAGTTAGTACAGACAGCCGCAGAGACTGGTCACTAACTGTATTTGTTGGTAACCAGTCTTTAATTGGGTTTGATGTTTTTAGTTGTTTAAGTAAAATCATAGCTCCACTGATAGTCTTTTCAATTGGTTGAAGTACTTTTGTTTTAGGGAGCAGGGAACAGGGAGTAGGGAGTAGGAAGTAGGGAATCGA
>NZ_JAAHGN010001391.1:0-1569 GCF_010672485.1 Moorena sp. SIO2C4
AGGCGTGGAACTGGCATCAGGCGTGGAACGGGCATCAGGCGTGGCACAGGCATCAGGCGTGGAACGGGCATCAGGCGTGGAACGGGCATCTTGCCCGTTTCATTTCCCAGGCAGCAACCTAACACTGGCGACCGAGAAAATGAGGGCTCGCCCAAGGGTTGTGCGTTACGGGGCGGACTATCCCAACGCTGGCTACGAGGTGAAAAATAAGGGCAAGTCCGCCCCTAACGCACCCTACGCACTCTTTCCCCTCTTGCCTTTTGCCTCTTGCCTTTTGCCTTTTGCCCCAAGAAGTGTGTTTACAACCCAGATACAAACACTATATATACTCAAACGGTTACGGCTGATTTAGCCAAACGAGCTTGCCAAGATTCCACAATTTGCTGAATTGTTTCTTCCAAGGACACGGAAATATCCCAACTGGGGTAATGCTCGCGCATCTTACTCAAATCGGAGTAATAGCAAATATGATCGCCAATTCGATTCTCTTGTAGATAGGTATAGTGCATCGCTTTACCACTATACTTCTCTGCCAGCTTAAACGCTTCTAGAATTGAACAGCTATTGCCTTTTCCGCCACCGATGTTATAAACTTCAGCAATTCGAGGTGCTTCGATAAAAGCGTGAATAAACCGCGACACATCCAGAGAGTGGATATTATCCCGTACTTGCTTACCCTTATAGCCAAAAATCTTGTATTCCCGACCTTCGAGATTACACTTGACCAGATAACTGAGGAAACCGTGGAGTTCCACACCGGAATGATTTGGTCCGGTCAGACAACCACCCCGTAAACAAGCTGTGGGCAGATTAAAGTAGCGACCATATTCCTGCACTATCACATCAGCAGCAACTTTCGATGCCCCAAACAAAGAGTGCTTTGATTGATCGATGCTAAAGCTTTCAGGAATGCCGTTGGTGTAAACCCGGTCCTCATAATCCCAACGGGTGTCTAGTTCCTTAAGCTTAATGGTATTGGGGCGATCGCCATACACTTTATTGGTAGACATGTGTACAAAGGGCGACTCTGGACAAGATTGCCTCGCAGCCTCTAGCAAGTTCAAAGTCCCCACTGCGTTGGTATCAAAGTCAGCGAAAGGAATTGCTGCGGCGCGGTCGTGGGAAGGCTGGGCTGCTGTATGTACAATCGCGTCTGGCTTGAGCTGCGCCATTAGGTCTAAAATACCTTTGCGATCGCGTATATCGAATTCATGATGAACAAAGTCTTGAATTGTCTCTTGCAACCGCTGCTGATTCCAGCGTGTATCCCCTTGGGAACCGAAGAAAACAGCCCGTTGATTATTATCAATACCGTGAATTTGCCAACCTTGCTGAGCAAAATAACCACAAACTTCAGACCCAATCAATCCTGAGGAGCCTGTTACCAGTAATTTTTTCATAGAAAAGCTTAATTTTTTAGGTAAATAATTTAGAGTGAAAATCGAGTGTTTATCATAGTAATGAGGTACACATAATTTTTTCCATATTCCCGACTCCCGACTCCCGACTTCCTACTCCCGACTCCCGACTCCCGACTCCCGACTCCCGACTCCCGACTCCAGACTCCCG
>NZ_JAAHGN010001392.1:0-1510 GCF_010672485.1 Moorena sp. SIO2C4
CTCTAGCGCTTGGGCTTACCAGCTGATTGCCCAGCAGTATAATATCCAATGCGATATTGTCTATGCTGGTACCCTCTCTCACCAGGAAAACATTGCCCTGGTTAAGCTGACTGGTTTACCAGCCAAACGCTGGAGTGTCGAGACCACAAAAAATCAAGATTTATCGGTGTATCAGGGCTATGTGCTGATTGATAACCAGGGTACAACCACCCAGCTATTACCGATTGTTACCGAGGCCAATATTCCTCTAATTGCAATCTTTGATCATCACACTAGTCAAGGGGAGTTGAAAGCAGAATTTATTGACCTTCGTCCTCAAGCAAGAGCAACCGCGACGCTATTAACCCATTACCTTCAGGCTGGGTTACTACAGCTTGATAGTAGCATTAGTGAACACATCAAATGTGCTACAGCCTTGATGCATGGTGTGCGCTCTGATACTAATATGCTGATGCAGGCTCAGGAAGAGGATTTCTTGGCAGCTGGATATCTCAGTCGCTTCTACGACAGTCAACTGCTTAACGCTATACTCAAAACATCCCGATCTCGCCGAGTCATGGATGTGATTGAGCGATCGCTTAAATATCGCATTCTCCAAGATAACTTCTCTATGGCTGGTGTGGGCTATCTTCGCTATGAAGACCGGGATGCTATTCCCCAAGCTGCTGACTTTTTAGTTACTGAAGAAAATGTTCACACTGCTGTGGTTTACGGGATTGTTTACGATGAAGACCAAGAATTAGAAGTGGTGATTGGTTCCTTGAGAACCAATAAGTTAACCCTCGACCCTGATGAATTTATCAAAGAAGCTTTCGGTCAAGACAGTCATGGGCGTTTCTTTGGTGGTGGACGCATGATGGCTGGTGGCTTTGAAATTCCGACGGGATTCTTGAGTAGTTTTAATGACAAATCGGAGTATGCCAAGCTCAAGTGGGAGGTGTTTGATACCCAAGTCAAGCAAAAACTACTGCGGTTAGTTAATCCCGAGGATACGGTTATCTAGACTAACTAATACCAACTGATGAACTCAGGAGTGTTTTCAGTGAGCGCGATCGCATTTTAAGCGAATCTCAACATCAGCCCATGGAACTCTACTTAATTCGCCACGGTATTGCTGCTGAGCGAGGCACCTACCACAACGATCGAGAGCGGCCACTGACCAAAATTGGCCATGAAAAAACTAGTAAAGTAGCAAAAGAGCTCCAGAAACGAGGGCTACATTTTGACCTAATCTTGACTAGTCCATTGGTCAGAGCTAAGGAAACCGCTGCTATCCTCCAAGATGTTGGTTTAGGCTCATTGGTTGAAGAGTCAGAGAGTCTCGCTCCTGAGGGTGACATTCACCAATGGCTCAGCTGGCTACAGCAGAGGTGGCGAAAGACTGATGATCAAAGACGTTTAGCTCTAGTTGGCCATCAACCTGATTTAGCTAATTGGGCGGAAATGTTGGTGTGGGGAGTATCCAATCAAAAACTAGTGCTAAAAAAAGCTGGAGTAATTGGGTTAAAGA
>NZ_JAAHGN010001393.1:0-1567 GCF_010672485.1 Moorena sp. SIO2C4
CCACAATGAGCACATTTCCGGAAACGAAACCTTAGATAGGGTCGCCTTACTACAAAAGACTTCAACCTTTTACGCATAACCTACCAACTATAAAGGCTCCACTATCTTACGGTAACTTCAAACCCTTCTTGCCGTTCTAAAAGCCTTCCCTTCTGAGTGGTCATCTCAGGATGTTTTCTCATTCTGGTATTCCAGTATATTAGGTTTCCGTCGTAGGGACTTCTGGATTCTTTGACTTTGGTGTGCCTGATTATGGGTGTTTTACCATGTTTGGGTAGGTAGTTATCCAAAGTCATGAATACCCAATTGTCCTCTTCTAGAGTTCCCCAATATTTATGGTTTACCCAGGTCTTGGATTTCTTTGGATGTCTCCTGTATCCCCATCTTTGTAATTTGTTCCAGAGTTTATGGTCTAACCCTTTGAATGTTTCTTTACTACATACTGAGCTGTAGTAATTACACCATCCTCTTATAATGGGTTTAAGGTTGTATATTAATATATCCTGGGGGGCAGCTCTATGACGGTTGATAGTGTTTGAGAGTTGCCCATAATGTTCTAGAACTTTTTCTTTTGATGGTTTGATGATGGTTTTAAAACCTTGTTTTGAGTGGTTTTTTCCTACATGATATTGACGTATATTGAATCCTAAGAAGTCAAATCCGTCAAAACTATGGATTATTTGTGTTTTACTTGGTTTTAATTCCAATCCCATGTCTTTTAACCATTCGTTTATGACCCTTTGACATTCTTCTATCACTTTCTGGTCTTGGTGTAGTATTACGAAATCATCAGCATATCTGATTAGGTTTAATCCTTTTTTGTAATAGGTCTTTTTGCCTTTAACAGAATCGGCAAAATCCCATACAACCTTTTCCATGCCGTGGAGGGCTATGTTCGCCAGAAGTGGAGATATTACTCCACCTTGGGGAGTGCCCTCTTTTGTAGGTGAGAATGTTCCATTATCCATCACACCAGCTTTAAGCCAGGACTTTATTAGACGTCTCATGGATGGATAAGTATTTAGTTTTGATATTAGGGTTTTATGGTTGATTTTATCGAAGCATTTAGCAATATCTGCATCTAGCACCCATTTTGGTTTGCTTCTGATGGAGTTGAATATTGCTTCGATAGTATCATGACATGAGCGTCCTGGTCTAAACCCGTATGAGTTAGGTTCAAATTTTGCTTCCCATTCAGGTTCTAAAGCCTGTTTGGCGAGTGCCTGTAATGCGCGGTCATACATGGTCGGTATTCCCAGTGGGCGTTTTTCTTTCCGTCCAGGTTTAGGTATCCATACCCTTCTGGTTGGCTTCGCCTTTTTGGAGGTTTTGAGGTTGGCTACTAAGACGAGGCGTTGCTTGTTGGTTAAAGCTTTGACCCCATCTATTCCGGCAGTCTTTTTACCTCTATTTTCCTGAGTGACTTTTCTGACCGCTATCATTTTGGCAGTCCAGGACTTCATCAGAGTCTTTTGCAACTTTCTTACCACGCGAACATCACCACGAACAGAGGCTCGATATATTCGTTGTCTTGATGCAGTCGCTCATGGGGGAAACCCCAAAGACA
>NZ_JAAHGN010001394.1:0-1566 GCF_010672485.1 Moorena sp. SIO2C4
TCAGATAGGGGTTGACCTTTGGATGGGCGGCAAATTTTACGCGATCGCAAAATTTGCTTAACCAGTTTTCCTAAAGCTTGCTGCCGCTCTTGAGTATCTCGTGGGTACCTTTGCACTTGGCATACCAGCTGCCTAATTTGCTCTTTCATGGCTATCAATTAGAAAGACTGACCTGCTTACTTATCTGGCTGAGCTGAAATTTTTATGGGTTAATTTACAAAACTTTATTTTTTTCTAGAATCGTAGGGTGGGTAGTGCCCACCAGACATCAATCGTTTGAGTTAATTATTATCCCCAGATCCCAAGTGATTCATTGTAGGGTGAGCAGTGCCGAATTAAGAATTTAGAATTTAGAATTTAGAATTTAGAATTTAGAATTTAGAATTTAGAATTTAGAATTAAGAATTAAGAATTTAGAATTAAGAATTTAGAATTTAGAATTAAGAATTTAGAATTAAGAATTTAGAATTTAGAATTTAGAATTTAGAATTTAGAATTTAGAATTTAGAATTTGTAATTCTGCATTCTCCATTCTGCATTCTCCATTCTGCATTCTCCATTCTGCATTCTCCATGCTCCATGCTCCATGCTCCATGCTCCATTCTCCATTCTGCATTCTCCATTCTGACAGACAACCTTCAACAGACAACCTCTCGACTATCAGTTGATTTTCTCGGTAAATCCTGAAGGTATCCTGGAAAATATGCCATCGGCTGCAACTTCCTTAACGGTAACTCATTAGTTGCGACATTTTCCACAAATCCCAGCAGTTTGGCTTCTGTCAAGGAGTCATTCAGTTGCACTGCTATATAAGCAATTCTATCTTGCCAAACCTCTTCTGGGACGTAAACAAACTCGGCATCTGGTGAGACTGGTTTACATTCGAGCTTGCCGTAATTTTTAACCACTAAATCAGCCACATCTAGGAATGTCTGCATGATCTCTTTCTGGCTATCACTAGACTCTAAGTCAGTTTCAAATCCTAGACCCTGTAAGTACTCATTGACTGCATACACCGCCAAGGTATTGAGATAAACCTGTTCGGCTTTTTCCAGATTAGATTGCTGTTGGCAACGCTTTTCTGCTAGCTGATGGGCTGCTTCTGGTAGTGTGACCATAATTTGACAGACTAGTGTGACTGAGCAATCCCTCTAGTTTAGCGTTACTAATAAATTATCAACTATAATAGGTATCATCCTATAGGTAGAGGAATAATTCCCTTTAACCCCTACAGGTGATCTAAGTTTATGTATTGAGCAGATTAAGCACCGATTTGGACAAGCCTGTATTTGTTTATACAATTTTCAGCCCAGCTCTTCCTCTATATATCTCTTGATTTCAGGGGATAATTTCCTAATATTACGTTGAAAGAAGTTATTCAGGGATGAAATTTTAATTCCTAAAGAATCCGATATCTCTTGCCATTTTTTTCCGTCGAGGTAGGCTAACCCTATCACTTGCAATGTGGCGGAAGGATGGTTTTTGATATGTTTCTGTAAGAGCTTTTCCGGGTCTGCTTTAAAATAGTATCTGAGCTGGTCATACAACGTCAGTTCTGTTTCCGGA
>NZ_JAAHGN010001395.1:0-1564 GCF_010672485.1 Moorena sp. SIO2C4
TCAAGAAAGCTATAACATTCAGGGACAAAAAAAGCATAGGAAAACTGAAGCTCAAGGGGACATGGGACTTGTGGCGATTTGATTTAAAGCAAATAAAGCGAGTTCGCATTGTTAAAAGGGCTGACGGATACTATGTTCAGTTTTGTATTGCGGTTGATGTAAAAGAAGAATTAGACCCTTCCAGGAAGACTATAGGGCTAGATGTAGGACTGAAAGAGTTTTACACTGACTCTGATGGCTACTCAGAGTCTAATCCTCGTTTTTATAGAAAGGGAGAAGAACGTCTAAAGTTTTATCAACGCCGGGTATCTCGGAAGAAAAAAGGCTCAGCCAATCGGAAAAAAGCCATTAATAGACTAGGTAGACACCATCTTAAAATAAGTAGGCAGCGTGAAGAACATGCCAAGAGACTGGCACGTTGCGTAATCCGATCTAACGATTTGGTCGCCTACGAAGATTTAAGGGTTAAGAATCTAGTTAAAAATCACTGTCTCGCTAAATCTATTAATGATGCTGGTTGGTATCAATTTAGGAAATGGTTAGAGCACTTTGGAACAAAATTCGGCAGGGTCACCGTTGCAGTAAATCCTGCCTATACCAGTCAAAACTGCTCTGAATGCGGTGAAATCGTGAAGAAGTCACTATCAACTAGGACTCACGCCTGTAAGTGTGGTTGTAGATTAGATCGAGATCACAACGCCGCAGTCAACATTCTGAAGAGAGCTTTGGGTACGGTGGGGCACACCGGAACCTGGGTCTTAGACCCCAACGCTTCGGGAGATTTGACCTCTACTGTTCTTGGTTCCGGCCAGGTTCAGCAAGTCGAATCGTTGAGCGAAGAATCCCCGTCTCGCGATTAGCGGGGAGTGTCAATAGTAACAGTTGGCTGGTCAGGTGACCGTCGAGTTTGTGGTTCGTTGATCCATATTGATATCAAGGGAGAAAAAATCTGGATTCAACATGATGGTACTGGGGTTGGTGTAGCCGATGAGCTCGTAGAATTAGGAGTACCTAAGTCAGAAATTGTGATCGGTTATCATGACCCCAACGCACGTAAGTTGACAGAATTTGCCGTAGGTTAAAAGGTGAGTTATGCCTGAGTTGTACCTGAGTTGGGCTAAGTCCCTAGGAAAGAGCGTTATAGTTTGATTAGCTCATCTAACCTAGACCATGCCACGCTCACTTAGAGTTCGCCCAGAGTATATTGACCAGGTAAAATTAGCGGTTCAACGCAACGGTTTCCCTCGCCAGAAAGATTTAGCTGATGAGTTATTGATATCTCTATCAACCGTCAATAATTATCTCAATGGCAGAGCTGTAGATAACCTGAATTTCAAAGAAATTAGTGAAAAACTGGGGCAAGACTGGAACGCCATTGCATTCTTTGACGAAAATACTGGCAATGATACGTCAGCCCATGGGACAGTAAACTCAGAAGTAGTGATCACACACTGCCCTGAGGAAGACTCTTCATTGATTTATGTCCAACGTCCTCCCATTGAACAGTCTTGTTATCAAGCCCTTTTAGGTCCCGGTGCCTTGGTCAGGATTAAAGCTCAGAGGA
>NZ_JAAHGN010001396.1:0-1558 GCF_010672485.1 Moorena sp. SIO2C4
TTCAGTTTGCAAAAAGGAGCAGCTTCTGGTGGTTGGCAAGTCATAGAATCTCCCAGCAATAATATTAACTACATGGTGCTCAATACTCAGATGGCACCCTTGGATAAACCAGAAGTCAGACAAGCGATCGCTGCGATTGTTAATCGTAAACTGATCAACGACCGGGTGCTAAGAAACCAAGCTGCACCAGCCTTTAGTATCATTCCCACTAGCTTTGATGTCTCCAAGCCCACCTTTAAAGACGCCTACGGTGACGGTAATATTGCCAAAGCCAAAGAACTGCTAGCCAAAGCGGGATTTACTAAAGACAATCCGTTGACATTAGAAATTTGGTATTCCTCAGGTTCAGCAACCCGGCAACAACTTGCGAGTCTTCTGAAAGAATATGCTGCCCAGGAACTTGGGGGAATTGTGGAAATCCAGCCCCAAACTGTGGAGTCAGCGAATTTCTTTGGCAATCTAGGTAAGGGAGTTTATCAGAGTGCTTTAGTCGATTGGTATCCTGACTTTTCTGACCCCGATAACTTTATTCAGCCCTTAGTCAGTTGTACTAAAGGTTCGGAAGGGAAAGGGTGTGAAGCCGGAGCCAGTCGTTCTCAAGGATCCTTTTACTATAGCGATCGCATCAATAAACTGATTCAGCAACAGCGTCAGGAATCAGATCCAGCCGCTCGAAAGCAGATTTTTGCTGAGATCCAAGAACTGTTAGCAAAGGATGTACCCTTAATACCCTTATGGCAACCAAAGGAATATGCTTTTGCCCAGTCAGGGTTAAAGAATGTCCAGTTAGACCCAATTCAACAATTGCCACTGTGGGAGATTGATAAGGGAAATTAGGTTAACGGGCTGCCCCCGTGCTTTAAGCCGGGGGAAAGTTCAACCCCCCAAAGTTCTACTTCTGTTGGATTGACAAAATCTTCATTAACTGGTAAGTTTTGGTTAAAACCAATATTAATAGGAATAAAGCCAAGTACAAAAGAACTGAAAAACATCACAGCAACCACATCAAGCTGACTGAAATAATTTTGGTTTGACCCTTGAAAACGACTCATATTGACCTACCTCGTTTTTTTAGCCTTTCTTCTCAGTTTCAACGGGTAATGTAGGTGATCAGGTGTGTTTTCGAATATAGTTTTATTTATAATTTTATGTATAGTTTTATGTATAGTTTTATAATTAAAGTTTATAGGTAAAGCTTGACGCCTATTTTGAGGTCTTAATTTTTCAGCAACAAATAGTATAACTCTCCCGTATCATTAATCAGCCCTGCCCGATTACCTGCTAATTTACCAGTACCCATAAATATATCCACTCGACCCGGCCCTTTAATCGCACTACCAGTATCCTGATCCAACACATAGCGACTGACTAGCCTAGATTCCAACTGACCTACAGCATTGGGATAAGGGATACTAGTCTGGATAAGGGCCAAGGCTCCTGGAGGCATGATAGATTTATCGGTAGCAATCGAGCGCTCAGCCATTACTGGCAAACCAAGACTACCGGTAGCAGGTGCCCCCCTGGTTTCCCGAAAGAACACAAAACTTTTATTGCGGGG
>NZ_JAAHGN010001397.1:0-1554 GCF_010672485.1 Moorena sp. SIO2C4
GGCTTCAATTTACCCAAAAATAACAGCAATAACCATAGAAATAGTCGCAAAAAATAAATTCTACCAACTTACCTCATACCAGGGATAATTAGGGGGAAAGTAGCCGATCGGGTCACCAAAGACCGCATCCACTCTACTCCTATTCAGCGCGAAGACTGACGCAAGGCCATTTTTCTGGCGTTGCTGAATCAAGGAATGAATACGCGATCATCTGGTTTTGGTCAAGCCCCCGTGGGTCCCCCAAGCGAGCAATCCCTCGCTTGGGGGACGCAAGAAAGTCTTATTCCCCCCAAAATTGGGGGGCTAGGGGGGCAAAACCATACCCAGAATCAGCAACGCCAGAAAAACGGCTGCTTTGGCAATATCTACTAGTGAACCAAAAGGTCCTGGGATGAGGCGATTATTGACCTACTCCCGCACCTTACCTATTTGAAAAAGGCTATAATCTGGTCATATAGCCCCTTAAAAGCGTAACGAATTTCGTCATTACCAAGGATAATCCCTAATAAAAACCCCACAAGTACCCACAAGAAAACGTTTCCATTACCACTAATCAAAACCCCCGATAAAACCCCTCCACTAAACCCTATAAATACCGCTTTTATCGGGATATAATTTAACTTTTTTGGCGGAAGTTCATCTGAATGTGGGGAAGACTTTATGTCTGAAGGCTGTTGTGGTACATCTTTACTAGTTTCTAAGATAGGCTTTGCTTGGTCTTCTAAATTTTTCTCCAAATTATCTGAGGTTGATGTTGGCTGTTTATTTTCTTCTCGTGTCAATCTATTATCGATTTTTTTGATAACTTCCAGTAATTGTTTTTGGATATTATGCTCGTCTTTAATATAAGCTTCTACTCTTTGCTCTGAGAATAATAACTTCTGTGTCAAGGTTATCCCTTGATCGGGTATGTAGTTTTTTGATTCCTGGTATTTGTCCCGAGCCTCATTATATTTTCCCTGTTCAAAGAGTAAATCACCCCGTTTGAGTAGCACAATCGCTCTCAACTCTTTATCTTCTGATCTCTGATTAGTATCTTCTGATCTCTGATTAGTTGGTTTTTCTAATTCCTCTAGTAGCAGAGACTGATCGTCTGTCCCAGCGGTCATATTTTCTGAAGGAGGTAGACCCCATTTGAAAAGCCTTAACAAATAGTTGCTTTCTATTGTAGAGGTAAACTGAACTGGAATGTCCAAAAGACTACGTGCCCAGTCGAGGTTATAAAGCCATCCTTTCACCAGATAGGGGATAAGATACTTCCAACCTTCTTTTTCACTTTCCCAGAACCCATAATAAATCCAATCACTAATTATCTCTCGATTTTTATGATTATTGATCCACTGTTCGGCACTAGTGGTTAAACTATCGGTTAAGCGGATATCCCTTGCTTGGTTAACGTCATATTCGTTAAAGCGCTTTTCCAGATAACTTCGGGCTTTACTACTGATTTCCTTGACCAGTGAATCATCGCGCTGTTGTTCTAGCAAAAATTTCTTGAAGAAGACTTGATGCTGACCATCTAACCTTAATTCAGGAGAAACAAAGGAATAGCGA
>NZ_JAAHGN010001398.1:0-1554 GCF_010672485.1 Moorena sp. SIO2C4
TGATGTCTTTGATGACTTCTGCCTCTGGGAATAGCGAGTGCATGTACGCGACTTGCCTGGCGAGGTCGTCAAATTGTTTGCTACTACTGACTCGGCAGTAACAGATTGTGACTGGTTCAGGGGCTTGTCGTTTTCCCAAAGTGGCAAGACTAACTGTATCGAACAGTCGATATCCGCTTGGCGTTCGCTCACATTTGATAGTTCCATTGTCCGCGTACTTTCGCAATGTGGTTTGAGAGAGTCCCGTAAGTTCGACCGCCTTACGGAGTGGTACTAATGTCATCTCACTACTCTAACAAATTCTTTGGGACTTTGATAGACTTTATGATACTTTATATAACTGTACCCTAACCCCCTATCTCCCGACTCCCGTTCCCCTCCTGGGAGGGGTTAGGGGTGGGTTCCGACTCCCCTACATACCACAAATTTTCCTTAATTCTGTTTCCTCTTTATGAGTGACTAGGTAATCATGGAGCCAATCACAACTCTGTTCCACTAAATCCTCTAGATCAAAATTCCATAAAATTACTGTCTTGTCCCAACTAGTAGAAGCAAGAGTCTTGCCATCTGGGCTAAAGGTGACGCTATTGACAGGTTCCCTATGTCCAGTGAGGGTGTACAGGGGTTTGCCTTGGTGATTCCACAGTTTCACGGTGTTGTCCCAACTAGCAGAAGCGATAGTCTGGCCATCTCGGCTAAAGGCCACGCTAGTGACAAGTGCCCTATGTCCAGAGAGGGTTTGCAGTTCTTTGCCTTGGTGATTCCATAGTTTCACCGTCTTGTCGAAACTACCAGAAGCGATAGTTTGGCCATCATAGCTAAAGGCCACGCTAGTGACATCATCGCTATGTCCAGTGAGGGTGTGTAGTTCCTTGCCTTGGTGATTCCACAGTTTCACCGTCTTGTCACTACTAGCAGAAGCGATAGTTTGGCCATCATAGCTAAAGGCCACGCTATTGACCCAATCGCTATGTCCGGTGAGGGTGTGCAGTTCCTGACCTTTTAGATTCCACAGTTTCACCGTCTTGTCACTACTAGCAGAAGCCATAGTCTGGCCATCTCGGCTAAAGACCACGCTAGTGACATCATCGCTATGCCCTTTGAGGGTGTGCAGGAGTTTGCCCTTTAGATTCCACAGTTTCACGGTGTTGTCCCTACTAGCAGAAGCGATAGTCTGGCCATCTCGGCTAAAGGTGACGCTATTGACATAATCGCTATGTCCAGTGAGGGTGTGCAGGGGTTTGCCTTGGTGATTCCACAGTTTCACCGTCTTGTCCCCACTAGCGGTAGCGATAGTCTTCCCATCTCGGCTAAAGGCCACGCTATTGACCCAATCGCTATGGCCTTTGAGGGTGTACAGGTGTTTGCCTTTGAGATTCCACAGTTTCACGGTGTTGTCCCAACTAGCAGTAGCGATAGTCTGGTCATCTCGGCTAAAGGCCACGCTATTGACAGAATCGCTATGTCCGATGAGGGTGTGCAGTAATTTGCCTTGGTGATTCCACAGTTTCACCGTCTTGTCACTACTACCAGAAGCAATAGTCTGGCCATCTC
>NZ_JAAHGN010001399.1:0-1548 GCF_010672485.1 Moorena sp. SIO2C4
TACCCGAAGGTGCGACCCAAGGGCGATTTACTCGCCCTTGGGTCGCACCTTCGGGTCGCACTTTTTATTAATAAAAATTCCCCACGGTGCGCGTTCACACCGCTATCTCCCTATCTCCCTATATCCCTATATCCCCACCAATCACATTTTAGTCCGACAATGAAACAGCCCTGGCTTACTAAGGGGGGTTAGGGGGAATTGATGCTCCCCTGCTGTCAGAACCATGGAATTTAAATGAAGACCAGCTTAAGGCTCTGCCTTGATATCTGGAAATGGTGACAAATCCTGAAAAAAATGGTTATAATATCCCTGTGAAGACAAAACATTGATTAACCCTAACAGGTTGATTAACCTTGAGGAATTTACTTAGAATTGCAGAGGTGGTCTATTCTCTATAAGTAGATTTACGGTTACGGCGGTCAACTCAGCAATTCTATAATCCCATCAGTTATTTAAGGGCAGTAAGGCAATGTATAAGAATTGCGTAATTGACATTAACTCCAAGCCTAATAAGGTTGATAGCGTTTGGCGTCTAGCCGAAACATTATCTGTAGAGGAAAAGGCTGAATTGATTGAGCGCTTGCTTGACCAAGAATCGGGGTTGATTGTGCTTTCAGCAACTACCCACTTCGCTGATTATATCCTGGCCCAGATGAGTCTTTTGTCATCAGAGGGCTTGGTGTACGTATTCAGGAAAGTTGCGGCTCAGCTGTCTAGCAAAGGGAATGGTTTGTAGATTGTTATCATTAATCACCCAGAATTTCCAGTTTGTTATTTGTTGTTGGTGGTTAGTAGGGGCGAACAGTTGTTGGCCCCTACAGTAGTTAGTAGAGATCAAGACACTCTGACTAACGACTAACCACTAACTTCTTTGAGTAAGTGACCAGCATTCAACCAGATTTGATGTAACCTCTACATAGACATACTCCAGCCGCACTGGCTGACGAGCAATGGAATCGAGGGGAATCCCATCAAAACAAGCAATAATATCCTTCAGGTCTAAAGACTCTGGTAGCCAAAAGGCTAAATCATTTCCATAGCGGCGATGAGTAAACCCTAATTCTTGGGCACGAGCGATCGCTTGTTCTTCTTGAGGGGTATCTACTACTACAATTTCTTGAGCGGGAATCTTTTGCCGTAACTCAAGCAAACTCCCCTCTGCTACAATCCGTCCCTGTTTAAGAATACCAATTCTCTGGCAAACACGTTCTGCTTCATCAAGGGAATGAGTCGTCAGCAAAATAGTAATTCCCTGGCGCTGAAGACGTCGAATCAAGTCCCAAATTTCATATCGGGCTTCAATATCTAAGCCTGTGGTAGGCTCATCTAAAATAAGTAATTTTGGCTGATGCACTAGAGCCACAGCAATATTCATCCGTCGCTGCATCCAACCACTGAGGGTTTCCACCGGACTTTTTGCCCGCTCTAATAAATTTACTGCAGCAAGGGCAGCGTAAACTTGTTTAGAGCACTGCTGACCATCTAACCCATACAGACGAGCAAAGAAATACAAGTTTTCGTGACAGCTAAGGGTTTGATACAATAAAT
>NZ_JAAHGN010000014.1:0-29693 GCF_010672485.1 Moorena sp. SIO2C4
ACTGTAGATACCATGCAGCAAGCTCTAGAACGGGCGGGAATCAAGAGCAATAAAGGTTGGGAATATGCCATGAATGCCATAGAAATGGCTAACCTGATCCGGAGTTTTCGGGGTCAAGAGTCAATATTAGGCTATGAAGAGTCTGAACAGGGAACTTTAAGCCAACAAACTCTACCATTCTCGACAAATTGGACAATTGCTTCAGAATCTGACCCTGATTCCTAACATATGAGTTAATCTTGGGAGATTTTCCTAATTTTCTTGAATCTGAAAGCTTATGTAAAAGGGGTTGACAAATTTTGGCTGATCTGACATACTAGAAAGAGATAAGTTGAGGTGCGGGTATAGCTCAGTGGTAGAGCGTCACCTTGCCAAGGTGAATGTCGCGCGTTCGAATCGCGTTACCCGCTTACTGATAGTCAATAAACCTGTCATAGCTGAAGTAATACAACTTTGGGCATGCTGCCTTCAGCTCAAGTATCCAACTTGATGCAAACCGTGGCAGTGTCCATCAATAACCTTAAAGAATAAGCTTATTATAATAGATGGGGACACCATACGCTTTATAGTGTCCCAATATTTAAATAATCATGCAGCACTACCAATTCAAGGTTTTTTGATAAACCTAACCAGATGTCTTTTGGTTTTTAATAACGCTTGTGCAATCTCAAAAAGGTCAAAAGATTGACTTAAACTCTGAGTATCCCTGCCCTTGTCGGCGTCGGGGTCATTTAGTGCCAATTACACTGACCGAAGCCCTTGGCTGCAATCGCTGTCAGCAAATTTTTGTGGTAGACGAAAGTGGTTATGTGATTGAGCAACTATCCACCCACTACCCCTATAAAAAAGCTTGGCTTTGGACAGGACATCGTTGGAATACAATCCATGGTAGTCTTGGGGAAAGCTACTTACCTGTAGCGTTGGGTATTGTCTTAGTTCTGCTGATTGTCTGGTTGCCTTTGGCACTTCACTCCCAAAAAGGGCCAGGTATCATAGTATGGGCATTACTGGCAGTACTGCTAGCAGTACTTCCGGCTATGATGGTTTGGCTAGCTTACCGGCGTTAACTAACAATGAACACAGACTCTGGGAGCAAGGCCTCGAAGTTACATGATTTAATGGCCAGTGTCCACCATGCTTCTCGGGCATTGGCAAACACCAAGGGAGAAGAGCGCTCTCGTGGCATCGAGGCCATGGCTCAAGCAATGGGAAACTCCTTTGATGATATTTTGGAAGCTAACACCCTAGATCTGGAAACCAGTAGGGACATGGCAGTGCCAGACCTAATTTTGGACTGGCTGAAGCTAACACCAGAAAGGCTACAGATGGCTATCGGGATCCTGGAAAGGATTGGAAATTTATCTGATCCAATCCGGCGGGTGATGAACGCTTCCTATCAAACTGACCAATCTCAGACCTACTGTCAGCTAATGCCGTTGGGAGTGATTGCTCTAATTTATGAGGCATTCCCTGAACTAGGTGCAATTGCCGCAGGCTTTTGTCTCAAAACTGGTAACTCCCTGATTCTCAAAGGCAGTAGCGAAGCCAGTCAATCTAACCAGGTGATTGCTCAAGCGTTGCAAAATGCTTTGGATGAGGTCGGTTTGCCAACGGGATGTCTGGAACTATTCCCCTCTGGACAGGGAGCTTCGATTCGGGATTTGGTCACTCAAAATCCATATCTGAATTTGGTAATTCCCCACGGACGACCAACCCTGCTCAAGCAGGTGATCCAGCAATCAACTGCACCAGTTTTGCAATCGGCCATTGGTAACTGCTACCTTTACTGGTCTGCTAATGGTAACGTCGATCTGCTTAGGCATATGGTTTTAGATAGCCACGCCAGTCAGCCGGATCCGGTCAATGCTATTGAAAAAATTCTGATTAACCAGAATCAAAAAACCTCTGCCTTAGTTACCCTGTTGAACAACCTCAAGGAAAACGGTTTTGAACTCAGAGGTGATGCCCATCTAGTGGCTAAGTTTCCTGAACAATTGACCTTAGCAGCAGAATCCGAGTGGGGTCAAGCCTATTTGACCAAAACTATTGCGTTGAAAGTGGTAGATTGCATAGAGTCAGGGATTGCTTGGATTAATCAATATAGCAGCGGTCATGCTGACTGCCTGGTGACAGATTCTTATCAGGAAAGCCGTCAGTTTGCCTTAGGTGTAGATAGTGCATCGGTTTACATTAATTCTTCACCAAGATTTTCACGGAATCCGCAACCAGGAGACTCCGTGTTTCTAGGTATGTCTAACCAAAAAGGACATCATAGCGGCATGATTAGCCTGGAGACTCTCACTACCCTTAAACACGTAGTTCAGGGTAATGGGCAGTTTTAGGCGTTGGTCATTTGACCATTAGCTGCTCTCAACCGGGAGGGGATAAATCGATCCATCCAGTATTCCAAATACGCTCGATTTTCGTCAAGTTCAGCAGGATCCGTGGTATCCATGGGATGAGGGGCTAGCCCCAAAATCGCAGCTGTAGTTACACAAAACATAGATTTCTGGAAGGTTTGGCAAATTCTAACCCGCAAGTCAATTTCACCCCGATGCGATCGCATATAAAAATCTCTGAGATAGTTGGGTAGATAATGCCTCATATCCTGCATCAGCAATGTCGGTGGAATTCCAGAACCACCAATAGGCAATGGGTCAGCATACAACGCGCCATAGGTAAATCGAGTTTGATCTGGGGAAATCTGGTACGCTTGGGCATTGAGAGATACTGTGCCCAGAAAGGGTGTTCCCCGGAAGAAAATTGCCTCTACATAGGGTATTCCTGTATCAGACAGGAAGGTCAAACCAACCGATTCGGGAATAATCTCATACCTTTTATCCCCAATCTTAGGGGCATAGGTAATGGGTTTGTTTGCTGCTGCGACTAACCCTGCTTTAATATGGTCTACCACTTGGGGAATCGACTTAATTTCCCCTTGGTCATAGCCCTGAGATAGGGACATAAATATATCACTCATCACCCGCCAGAATTGCCCTAATCCACTGTAATAGGCAAGCATTCGCACTTGTTCGGGCAAGAATTCAGGAAATAGCTTGTTCATTCCCAGCATCAGGGGATTGGTCTTAAACTTTGCCTGAATTGCTTTGGCACATAGTTGCTCAAATTCATCGGTATCGAGATAAGTATCTAACCCCCCACCACCGTGCCATAACATCGAGCGCATACAGTATTCAGCGTACTCAAAGTTAATTCGGTCGTGCCACCAATGACGTAAAAGCTTTGAGAATGAAATCTCCCCATTAAAGTATTTAAAGAAGGGAAAAAACACTAAAAATTGATGATCGGCAGTGTAGATAAGATTGCGGGAGTAAGCATCTAAAACAATCCCGTAACTGTGAAGTATACCCACTACTTCCATAAGGTTTTCTGGGGAATCCGATAGCAGGGCACTACCAGTTTGTAGTCGCTGTATATACTCCTCTAGGGGATGCTTTTGTTTGGTTTTCTGGCTAACTAACATAATAATTAGGGTGAAGGTTATTTCGGGTTGAAGGTTGTTTGGTTGAAGGTTGTTGAAGGTTGAAGGTTTGTTTTGGTTGAAGGTTGTTTGGTTGAAGGTTGAAGCTTGTTTGGTTGTTCGCCTTTGGCGTTCCCGAAGGGTTGAAGGTTGAAGCTTGTTTGGTTGTTCGCCTTTGGCGTTCCCGAAGGGTTGAAGGTTGAAGGTTGTTTCGGGGTGAAGGTTGAAGGTTGTTTGGTTGTTCGCCTTTGGCGTTCCCGAAGGGTAGCTTCAACAGTCAAAGGGCTAACTTTCAACCAGCTAACTTTCAACCAGCTAACTTTCAACCAGCTAACCTTCAACCTGTTAACCTTCAACCTGTTAACCTTCAACTAGCTAACCTTCAACCTGTTAACCTTCAACCTATTAACCTTCAACGGGTTAACCTTCAACTATTGGTTGATACCTTCACAGCTACATTCGGTGGTGTCGTTACCAAAGTTGCTGTGATCGGTTCACTTAAATTAAGTAACCATCCTGGTTGTAGTCCCAGAACCACAATCAATAGTGCTAAAACCAGCCCTGGTAATTGTTCTGTGAACTTAACGGTTGGTAAATCAGTTAAATGGTTAGCCAGACGACCAAAGAAGGCTCCACCAACTAGTTGTAAAAAGTAAACAACCGTTAAACCGGTGCTGAGCATGCATAGGATAGTTGGGATTGGCAATACCTGGAGACTACCCCAGTAGACCAGAAACTCAGAGATAAATCCCACCATGCCAGGGATACCAGCACTAGCCATTACACCAAGCACCATCAAACTACCAACTACTGGCATACCTCGTTCCGGATTTAATAGACCATTGAGGACAGTGATATCCCGTGAGCCAGTTTTCTTATAAATGATACCGACTAATAAAAACAGTAGCGCTGATATTAACCCGTGACTGATCATCTGTAAAACTGAGGATACCAACGCTAACTCAGTGGCAGCAGCAGCAGCTAACAGAATGTATGCCATGTGAGCGACAGAACTATATGCCACCATTTTTTTCATGTCTTTCTGGACAATGGCATTAAAAGCTCCGTAAAGGGAACTGACTGCTGCCCAAATTCCCAACCAAGGTGCCAGAATTGTCCAAGGTTCCGGAAACAAACCTAAGCCAAACCGCAACAAACCATAGGTACCTAATTTCAGGAGCACACCAGCTAATAGAATTGAAACTGGGGTTGATGCTTCCACGTGGGCATCTGGCAACCAGGTATGGAATGGCACAAAGGGAATTTTAATCCCGAAGCCAATTAGAACCGCTCCTAAGAGAATTAATTGCTGAGCAACGGGTAGTAATGATGCCAGCTCCCTGGTCTCGGTGTAGCTAAAGCTAGAGGAACCACTCAAAAACACTAAGCCGAGGAATGACGCTAGAACCAAGGCTCCGGAAAGGGCTGTGTAGAGGAGAAACTTGGTTGCAGCATAGCCTCTGCGCTTACCCCCCCAAATGGCAATCAACAAATATAGGGGAATGAGTTCTAGCTCATAGAAGATAAAAAACAGCAGTAAATCCTGAGCTAGGAAGGCACCGGCAACAGCGCCATTCAGCAAGAGCATCAGAGCGTAATACAACCTAGGGCGAATGACGTTGGAATCTGTGCAGTACAGGGCAATTGCGGTTAGCAGACCATTTAGGATCAGTAAGGGCAATGATAGACCATCTACCCCTAAACTATAGGTCAAACCGATCGCCTGAATCCAAGGAAGATTTTCCTGAAATTGTAGATTCACGTCACCGGGGTTAAACATGGTCATCAATATTACTGACCAGAGGAAAATACCACCAGTAACTACCAAGGAAATTTGACGAGCTGCTTTAGCAGTGACATTCCCGGGCCAAAACCCCACTATAGCGGCACTCAGTATTGGTACCAAAATCAAGGCACTCAACATAAATCGACCAGTCTCCTAATCATTTGTTTACTAACTGTTGTCATGGGGTTGTTTGGTTGCAGGTTGTTTGGGGTTGAAGGTTGAAGGTTGTTTGGGGTTGAAGGTTGAAGGTTGTTTGGGGTTGAAGGTTGAAGGTTGTTTGGGGTTGAAGGTTGAAGGTTGTTTGGGGTTGAGGGTTGAAGGTTGTTTAGGGTTAAAGGTTGTTTGGGGTTGAAGCTTCAACAGTCAAAGGGCTAACTTTGGCCTATTGGCCACGCGATCGCGTTCAACCAGCTAACCTTCAACCAGCTAACTTTCAACCTGTTAACTTTCAACCTGTTAACTTTCAACCTGTTAACTTTCAACCTGTTAACTTTCAACCTGTTAACCTTGGCCAAAAGGCCACGCTACGCGAACAACCAGCTAACCTTGGCCAAAAGGCCACGCTACGCGAACAACCAGCTAACCTTGGCCAAAAGGCCACGCTACGCGAACAACCAGCTAACCTTGGCCAAAAGGCCACGCTACGCGAACAACCAGCTAACTTTCAACCAGCTAACCTTCAACTAATCACCTATGAACAATGACCACTGCTCCAAAGACCACTGACTCAAAGACCACTGATTCAAGGGCCAAGTGATGAAGATTGCCAATAAGCTGATTCCTAATAGGATAGTCAGTACATAAAACTGTGATTTACCGGAAACGCTGTATTTTAGGCCTTGACCACTAAATACTGTTCCTAAACCAACCAGATTGACTAACCCATCAACGATATATCTATCGATCCAAGCTGTAATGTTGGAAAATAGGAGAACAGCAAACACGATGGTGTAACGATACAGTTCGTCCAGGTAAAAGTCATAGGCGAATAGGTCTTGGAACAATTTCAACGGCATCCGAATTGACCGCGACCAGGTTCTGGGTAGGTAAATTAAAGCCCCTGCAGTGCAACCTACGACACCAGAGATTACCAAGGTTACCTCGGCTAGGGGATTGAGGTACTCCCATTCCGATAGCAATTCCATCGGACGCATTAGCACTGGTACCAGCAATGTCAGTATGGTTAACGCTACCATTGGTAATGCCATAGCCCACGGTACTTCTGGTGCTCGACGGGTCTTCGCTTGGGGTTTCCCTAGGAAAACGAGCCGAAACACCCGGACTAAACCTAAGGCAGTAACTGCGTTAACGAAGAGAAAGGGTATGACCAGAAGAGGGGCATCAAACCAAAAGGCGTTAATCCCTTCACTCATTGCCCAAAAGCCACCCAGGGGGAAAAGTCCAATCAGACCAACGATACCCACGGCAAAGGCAGTGCTAGTAGCGGGCATTTTTGACCCTAAGCCCCCCATTTCAGCTAGATTTTGGTTATTGGTGTTCAAGATTACCCCCCCGATGCTCATAAACATCAGGGCTTTAGCAAAGGCATGGGCAACCAGTAAAATCACACCAATATCAGAGCGCTGCATTCCAACCGCGATAAATACTAAACCAATGTAAGCGCTGGTGGAATGGGAAAGCGATCGCTTAATATCGATTTGTGCGATCGCTACCATTGAGGTGCCTAGTGCTGTGATAGTACCAATAACTACTAACACTGATAAGGTCAACGGTGAGATCATGGTCACGATCGGCACCAGTTTAATCAGCACATAAGTACCACAAGTCACCACCAAGGAATTCCGAAGTACTGAGGCGGGATTCGGTCCCTCCATCGCCTCATCCAACCATAAATTCAAGGGGAATTGGGCACATTTACCAATTGGACCAGCAATCAAAGCCAATCCCAGTAAGTTACCTACGAGTGGCGGTAGATTAGCTGAATAAGCCCAGGTATACAAGTCTGAAAAGGTTAAGCTTCCCGCAAAGGTGGCTAAGCTCACCACCCCAATTAGCAGCAAGATATCTCCTACACGCTTGGTTAAAAAAGCATCTCGGGCAGCTTTGAGTGCTAAAGGCTGAGCATACCAAAAACCCACAATTAACAAAGTACACAGCGTGAGCATCTCCAACAGAGCATAGGTCAGGAATAAGGAATTACTCAAGACAATTCCAATCAATGCCCCTTCAAAAAACCCCATCAGGGCAAAGAAGCGAGCTAATCCCCAATCTTTCTCCATATATCCAAGAGCATAGAGTTGAGCCAATAGACTTAGGCTGGTGATAAACTCCATTGCTGCAGTACTCACTGGTGAGACTTCCAGAACAAAGGATATGTCAATATCAGCAACCATTAGCCAGTGAAACTGTATCTCTTGCACGGCTTCTTGTAATGAAGCCTTTGCAACCTGCAACCTACTAACCTGCAACCTACTAACCTGCAACCTACTAACCGGTAACCTGCAACGGAAATTAACCTGCAACCGAAACTAATCTTTAACCTGTTAAGCAGAGACTAGGAAGGTCTGTTTGTATTCTGCGATCGCTTCCTTTAGAATGCTTTCGGCTTGATCAGTGAGCTTCTTCTCGTTTTTGATGATCTCAACGTACTCTGGCTTGCTGGTTTTCAAGTACTCCCGCAGTGCCTGAGTAAAAGTTGTCACCTTATCAGTAGGCACATCATCGAGATAGCCATTGAGTCCAGCGTAAACGATTGCCACTTGCTCAAACACAGCTAGGGGTGAATTCTGAGGTTGCTTCAACACTTCCCGTAAACGTTGACCCCGAGCCAACTGAGCTTGGGTTGCGGCATCCAAGTCGGAGGCAAACTGAGCAAAAGCTTGCAAGTCGTCAAACTGGGCTAGTTCTAGCTTCAACTTACCAGCCACTTTCTTCATGGCCTTGGTTTGGGCAGCAGAACCTACCCGTGACACTGAGATACCAGGGTTAATCGCTGGTCTGACACCAGAGTTGAATAGGTCAGAGGAGAGGAAGATTTGACCATCGGTAATAGAAATTACATTAGTCGGGATGTAAGCTGATACGTCACCAGCCTGAGTTTCAATAATAGGCAGTGCGGTCATACTACCACCACCCAGTTCATCATTCAGTTTAGCTGCCCGTTCCAACAACCGGGAGTGGACGTAGAACACATCTCCTGGATAAGCTTCCCGTCCTGGTGGACGGCGCAGCAGTAGGGACATCTGGCGATAGGCTTGAGCTTGCTTAGACAAGTCATCATAAATCACTAGGGTTGCCTTACCGTTGTACATAAAGTACTCGGCAATCGAGGCACCGGTGTAGGGAGCCAAGAACTGTAGAGTAGCTGGGTCATTGGCATTCGCTGCCACGATCACAGTGTAGTCTAATGCTCCTTTTTCCTGGAGGGTATTCACCACTTGGGCTACCGTAGATGCCTTCTGACCAATAGCAACATAGACACAAATTACATCTTCTTGTTTCTGGTTGATGATCGTATCTACAGCAATAGCAGTTTTCCCGGTTTGTCGGTCACCAATAATCAACTCTCGCTGACCCCGTCCAATGGGAATCATAGCGTCAATAGCGGTGATTCCAGTTTGCATGGGTTCACAAACTGAACGCCGCGCAATAATCCCTGGGGCAATGGATTCCACCAGACGGGATTCAGTGCTTTGAATATCCCCCTTACCATCAATGGGACGACCCAAGCCATCAACTACCCGACCAATCAGTGCCTCTCCGACGGGTACCTGAGCAATCTTACCAGTAGCAGTAACCGAGCTACCTTCCTGGATCTGTAAACCATCCCCCATCAGCACTGCACCCACATTGTCCTGTTCTAAGTTCAGGGCAATGCCAACGGTGCCATCTTCAAACTCCAGCAGTTCCCCAGCCATGCACTTTTCCAAGCCATAAATCCGGGCAATACCATCACCAACTTGCAAAACCGTTCCAACGTTGGAAACCGCAAAACCTTGGTTATACCCTTGAATTTGCTGCCGAATAATGCTGCTAATTTCGTCTGGTCTAATGCTAATCATGATGTGTTTTTATCGTTAACTAACTAATTGTTTACTGTTAACTATTAACTGTTGACTTTTGACTGTTGACTATTAACTGTTCAAGGTTATTTCCCAAGGGGTTAACTTTTAACTTACTAACCTACCCTAAAAGGGAAGCCTCAGGCTAACAACCACCAACGTGACGTACTTCAACTGGTCAGAGCCATACCGATGCGACGTAGTTGTCCTTTGAGACTGGCATCAAATATCTGAGACCCGACTTTAATGATCACACCACCGATTACATCCGGGTCAATTTTTGTCTGCAGTTCCACCTGGTTGGCTCCCGTGAGGGACTTAACTTTCTCACGAACTGATTCTTGCTGAGCTTCACTGAGTTCTATTGCTGAACTGACCTCAGCCAAAACAGTTTGATCTAACTCCCTGAGAAGTTCTTGGTACTTCAGGCAAATGCCTTCCAAAAACACAATGCGCCCACGGTCTACTAGAATTCTTAAAAAATTCATGGTGTAGGGGTGAAGTTGGTCCCCAGCAATTTGTTGCAACACCCCGATTTTATCCTCAGCTTTGACCACAGGAGAGCCTAAAAACTCCTGCAATTGTGGCGATTCTTTCAAAAGATTCAGCAGAGTATCTACATCCTCACTCAGTTTGCCTTTGAGTTCGTTATCGGACTTAGCCAAATCGAGGAAAGCTTCTGCATAAGGTTCGAGTACTTGGCCACTCAAAAAACCACCTTTCATGAGCCACCTCCCAACAGAGCGATGTTGCGGTCAATTAATTGTTGTTGAGCAGAGTCATCTAATGTCTCTCTTAGTTGGGAATCCACCTTAGCCATTGCCATAGTAGCAACTCGCTGACGTAGTTCGGCCATGGCTCGTTCCCTTTCCGAGTTCAAATCCTGAACTGCTGATTCTTTCATCCGTTCTATCTCTTGAGCCGAAGCGGCCAAAATTGCCTCTTTAGCTGCTTTAGCATTAACTTCTGCTGCAGCACGAATGTTTTCTGCCTCGACTTGGGCTTGAGCTAACTTCTGCTGTTGATCTGCTAAGGCTTCGGCTCCTTGTCTTTGACGAGCTTCTACTTCTTTAATAGTCTGTTCAATTTTTGAGCGTCGCTCACTCAAAACGTTTCCCACTAATTGGCGACCGAAGTAGTACAGTACCCCCAACAAAATACTCAGGTTGATTAGGTTGGTTTCAAGAATATTAAAGTTTAATCCGAAACCACCTTCTCCATGAGCTTCTGTTGCCAATAATACTAAATTCCCCATCATATCCGTTTACAATTGTTTTGAACGCATAATCTTGCTAAGCTATGACCTGTCCACCTACTCTCAAGATAATTATCTCAAGACAATTATCTCAAGACAATTATCTCAAGATAATTAATAGTTTGACATAGTTTGACAGTACTCCCACATCGCCAATCTCTTAGGAGTTGTAGTAAATATATGGGTCAGGCGGTCAAGGCCCAACCATTTATCTTACTAACGCTGGCCCTAACAATTTTTCTAGGATTTGGCTAGATAGATCATCGACTTGTTGTTCGAGGGAAGCCATTGCTTGCTGTTTTTGTTGATCAATTTCTTCTTGAGCTTTTGCTCGTTCAGCCTGAGCTTCTTGTTGGGCTTCAGCGATCGCTTGAGCTGCCATTTTTCTGGCATCTTCTTGGGCAGCAGCGATCACAGCTTGAGACTGCTTCCGGGCTTGACCCAACTGTTCTTCATACTCTTTAGCCATTTTTTCGGCTTTAGACAAGCGTTCTTTGGCATCAGATTCCTGATTCCGGATGTATTCGTCACGCTCATCGAGGGTTTTTGTCAGTGGCTTATAGAATATGGCATTTAATACAACTGTCAAAACCAGAAACTGCAATGCCATCAGAGGCAGAGTAGCATCAAAATCAAACATTTTTCACAGATTCCCAATCGGAATAAAACCGAACAATTGACCGTATCAGACCTACCATGTAGAGACGTTGCCTGCAACGTCTCTACATAAAGTATCAGGTTCTAAGAAAATGGGTTAGCAAACAGCAGTACCAGAGAAATTACCAGACCATAGATAGTCAGGGATTCCATGAATGCCAAGGTTAACAGCAGAGTACCGCGAATTTTTCCTTCAGCTTCCGGCTGACGAGCAATACCTTCTACAGCTTGACCAGCAGCGTTTCCTTGACCGATACCAGGGCCGATAGCAGCTAAACCGACAGCAAGAGCAGCAGCGACAACTGAAGCAGCAGCAACGATTGGATCCATGATGATTTTTCTTATCCGTGATTAAAGAACAAAATACAGAGCTACTAGTCAGAAGGATTCTCCGAAGGAGTCATCAATTCCAACTATTCCTAATTTAAGGCTACCGTGCCATTCCCATCATAAGGTTATCCCTTAATGTTCTTCGCCTTCGACTTCTATTGCCTCGTGAATGTAGGCAGCTGCCAAGGTAGCGAAGACCAGGGCTTGAATTGCACTGGTAAATAGACCTAGCGCCATAATTGGCAAGGGAATAAACAGAGGCACTAGCAGCACCAACACGGCTACTACCAGTTCATCTGCCAAAATATTGCCAAATAAACGGAAGCTTAGGGAGAGGGGCTTGGTGAAGTCTTCTAAAATCTTGATCGGCAAGAGGATTGGTATTGGCTGAATATAGCCAGCGAAGTAACCTAAACCCTTCTTGCTCAAACCAGCGTAAAAATACGCCAAGGATGTTAGTAAGGCTAAAGCAACGGTGGTATTGATGTCATTGGTAGGAGCCGCCAGCTCACCGGATGGTAGCTCGATAATACTCCAAGGAATTAGGGCTCCTGACCAGTTTGACACGAAGATAAACAAAAACAGTGTACCGATAAAAGGTACCCAAGGGCGATATTCTTTTTCCCCCAGCTGGTTTTTCGCTAAATCCCTCAAAAATTCTAGGGCGTACTCCATCACATTTTGGATACCGCCAGGAACCATTTGGACATTTCGAGTTGCCGCAAGGGAAGCTACTACCAGAATAGCAATCACTACCCAGGAGGTGAGAAAAACCTGACCGTGTAATGTTAAATTGCCAATCCGCCAATAAAAGTGTTCACCAACTTCTAAGGAAGCAAGGGGTAAAGAATTCAGAACGTTTAAAGCATTTATCATTTCCATTCTGGAGATTTACCCAGATTTCTGTCAAGGGTGAAACGTCTGTTTATCCTACCAATAAATCCGACTTAAATAAATCTTACTTAGAGGTAGGATTTACTAGGCTTTGCAGCACATAGACGATAATTGCGGCTTTGTACGTCAGAAACCCTAAAAATATAGGAAGTATTTGTAATTTTTGCCATTGACTGGCTACTACAATTATCCCAATAAAAACCGCAAACCGAGCCATGCTCGGACGTCTATTTTGTTGGCTTAGCCGCTCTACGTCTTTAGCCAACATTCTCAAGTAAACCATACCAGTACACGCCCCGATCAAATAATTTAAGGCAATGTTGAGGGAGTAAACCAGCCACACACAGATGAAAATAATCCCTGTCGCGACTAGGGTGACCAACAACAGAGTTTGTTTGAGTTGGTAATACTCCTGCATTGACGAACTCGTTGAAGGGGATAAGTAACTTGTTTGCGTGTTTTCCTCCATGGTCAATGGTTTCTCAAGAGGGTCATCTGACAAGTTCACCGGTAGCAGCAAATGCTAGTCCAGTGATCTGGCTTGTTTTCACAAACCAGACGTAATCATATCATGGGAAAGGTCACAATACTTAACAAATCTGGTATAAAAATAACTAATCCCTCCGAAGTGCGGTATAAATAAGGGTTTCGGCTGACAGGGTGATGGATAAATGGGGCAACGGATAAGTGCATGTAACGGATAGGTAGTGACTACACAAACTAAGGTTGCAGACTGAGGCTCACCACACCAATGATTTTCTTTAAGTCCTTGAGGTGCAGACGAAAGTTTCTATAGCTCCACCCTTGAGGGGGTGGCCGCGTCGTGATAGACCCTGATAACTGCCTGATTGACTGACTTGAGTGCAAAAACCCTGGATTTTATGTAGGCAGGGGTGGAGCGATAGCTAAACCCAACAAAACCATTGCCAAGGTTGGGTTTCACTATGTTCGACCCAACAGACAAAGCAATAAAAGTTACTCAACAGGGAAAGTCTATATCTTGTATTGCTATCCCGATGCGTTCGCGTAGCGTGGCCGTAGGCCAATCGCGTAGCGGCTTGTACCGAGCATCGCGTTATATATCATTTGGCATCCTTCTTAGGAAGAATCTCGCAACTCGCGAGAGGCAACAAAGGTACCACCCAACAAAAATATTGGTTAAATATTACTGAATTGAACTCAATAAATACGGACATGGTCAGAGGATATCTGAAAAGTTTTTTGATACTGAATTTTGCCCCCCTAGCCCCCCAATTCTGGGGGGAACAAGAATCAATTTGCTGGTAGAAGTCCCCCAAAATTGGGGGACCAACGGGGGCTTGGATTTGGGTTTTAGGGAACAGGGAACAGGGAACAGGGAACAGGGAACAGGGAACAGGGAACAGGGAACAGGGAACAGGGAACAGGGAACAGGGAACAGGGAAGAAAGAAAAAATCCTGTGTACCTCATTAAGATAGAAACCACTATATTATAATTTAAGTAGTTAATAATTGGGTAAGCATTCAGCTATCAGCTTATGGGCTATGGGTACGCTACTTGAAGTGCTGAGGTTTCTTTTAAGCTGACGGCTGACGGCTGACTGCTGTTGGCGTAGCCTGCGCGTAGCGCATATGCTTACATAATTGGAATAAGTAAATGGATGAGTTGACTATTAAAGTTGTTGGATATACTGAACGATTATCAGAAATTACGTTAATCAGGGTGCAGGTTTTTCAGATTGAACAAGGGGTAGCAGCGGATTTAGAGTTTGATGGTAAGGATGAAATAGCGAAGCATTTATTAGCCTATTGGAATAATCAGCCAGTAGGCACAACTAGGGTAAGATATCTAGATGATAAAACGGCAAAAATAGAACGGTTAGCTGTCTTGTCTGATGCTAGAGGTAAGGGCATTGGGAAACAGTTGATGATTAAAGCATTAGAGTTAGCTGACCAAGCTGGAATTAAGGTAGTGGTAGTTCATGCTCAAGAGTATGTGAAAGGGCTTTATGAAAAGTTAGGTTTTGAAATAATGGGAGACTCCTTTGAGGAGGCTGGTATTGTTCATGTGAAGATGGTAAATGAGTTAATATAATTGAGCTAAAAAGGTGACAATAAATAGGTAATCGTGATGCATCGCTACTCCCTAGTCCCTAAAACCCTACACGAAATTACGTCATCGAATTGAGAATTGCTATATTTGCAAATGGTCTATGGAATCAGATTTGCGGTAGGGATAAACGCGATCGCTACCCGGTGATTGAGAGCGCGAGAGATTTTTTGCAACATCGAAAGGGAGTGTCCTTCATAATCAGCATCTTCCAGTCGTGCAATCACAGGCTGCTTTGTACCCACAAGTTCTGCAAGCTGTTTCTGGGTTAACCCCGCTTTTGTTCTGGCTTCATAAATCAACTGTGCCACCTCTGCATTAAGAGAAGCTTCTGCTATCATTTCCTCCATCTCGGGGTCGGTACGAATTTTCTTGTTAAGAATTTTAATCGCATCAGAAGTCTTAGTCATTTTCTTCCTCCTCTACATAGGTATGAACATGTGCGTTTTCTTCAAATAAACCCTTTCTCAAGATTGCCCTTTCAATATCAATGTCCGGTACTGCTGCTTGTTCCTTGGTAATAGCATGGGCGAGAATCGTCACATTCTGTCCGTAAAAAAAATACAAGATACGATACTGCACACGACGATGCTTTGCCCTCAACTCATAAATACCAGAACGCAGATAATCTGCCACTGGACGACGCAGTTCATATCCAGATGCCGCAAGTAGCTTAATTCGGGCAACACAGTTGGCATAACCTTTACGGTCTGACTGCAAAAGTTGCGTCAACCATTCTAGGACTGGAACTTCCCCATCCTCCTCCTGGAAGAAAACAACACGGGTTTCCGGCACAGCACACCATCCTAATATAACAATATTGTTATAATAAGTCAATATCACTACAGGTAAGATTGTTGTAGCTAATTCATCTGAGCACCTAGCACTCACCACTATGAAAAGACGCTTGAGAGATCCAGTAATTCTAGGACTAATTTGGCTAGGGAGTGGATTTTGCGATCGCATTTGGTTTGCCCTAGATCACTCTGTTCCAGCTTGGGACCAGGCGGATTATTTGACCGGTTCCTTGAATTACTGGCAAGCGTTGCAGCATCCTGAGTGGTTCTCTGGGGAGTGGTGGAGCAGTTTTTGGGCAATTTCCTCAAAAGTCCCGCCATTGACTTATATTATTGCCGCAATGGTTCAGCAGCTGTTTGGAACCGAACCAGAGCTAGCTACGATAGCGCTAGTTTTATGTAGTGGAGTGTTAATTGCTTCAGTTTATGGATTAGGGCTGGTGTTATTTAACCGCCGGGTAGGGTTATGGGCTGCTGGTTTAGTCATGTTGTTACCAGGACTATATCGCTACCGTTTAGAATTTTTGCTGGATTATCCCTTAACCACAGTAGTCAGTTTGTGTTTTTGGTCTCTGACAGTGTGGTGGAGTTTGGCAAGGGCCAAGACACCCTTATCCCGAACCACAGTAAGACAAGGATGGTTGTGGGGGTTGGGGTTTGGGCTTTGTTTAGGATTAGCGTTGCTAGTTAAGCAAACCGCCTTATTTTTTCTATTCGTGCCAATCGCTTGGGCTGGGGTGAGGGTTCTGTGGCAGAGGCAATGGCAAAGGTTAGCTCAATTAATCGGGGGTTTGCTGGTATCAGTTTTGCTATTTGGTCCATGGTACCGGATTAATTGGTTGTTGATATTGACCTCTGGCAAGCGAGCAACCATTGATTCCGCGATCGCAGAAGGAGACCCAGCCCTCAATACCCTTGATGCTTGGGTTTACTACTGGAAAATCTTACCTTACCTGATCTCTTGGCCGCTGTTGTTAATACCGATAGTAGGACTATTAATTTATGGGCTCAAGTATGGGCTCAAGCAATCCGCGATCGCAAAATCGAACAATCTGCCATCCCCCCATCCCCCCATCTGGTCACTAACCTGGCTAGGGGTCTTCATAGTGGGTGGTTATCTATTGTGTTCATTGAATATTAATAAAGATGCTCGCTATATTTTGCCATTAGTTCCAGTGCTATCACTGTTTCTGGCTTATGGCTTAACCTGCTGGACTAATCGTTGGGGTAAACCGATGCGTTGGAGCACGGTAGGGCTAGCAACTGTACTGATGATGTTGAATCTATTTCCATTAGGAGGTAGAGGATTGACTCAATTACTTAGTCCCCGTGTACAACATTTTCCCTACTTAGGACAGCCATGGCCTCATCGGAAGGTAATTGCTGAAATCATCAAGACTCAACCTTACTTGCGCTCTAACTTAGGAGTATTACCATCAACCCCAGACATTAACCAACACAACTTCAATTACTATGGTGCATTAGCCAATTTCCAAGTATACGGGCGTCAAGTGGGAACCCAAGCCAAACAAGTGAAACAGGATATGCGATCGCTTTCTTGGTTCCTCACTAAAACTGGTGCCCAAGGGTCAATCCCAGAATCCCAAGCAGCTATTGTTCAGGCAGTTGAGCAAGGGTCAGAGTTTGAGCTACACCAGACTTGGGAATTACCCGATGCTAGCCAACTGAAACTGTATCACAAGCGGCAGCCACCAATAGCCGTAAAACCATTATCGATAAAGCCTGTGGGTGACCAATCATCCATCAAACCCACTAGTTTCAATGGCAATGGTTCACTGAGCACTACTCTCACTTCAAGTCCCAGAGTTAAATTAGAGCAAGTCACCATACCAGAAACATCTCCTGCTGGAGTACCTGTACCAGTAACTTATCAGTGGACTGGTTCTTGGGAGCAATTAAAATCTGGCATCGTTATCCTAACCTGGCAACCGGTAGATTTGAAGGTTGGTAAGTTGTTCGCGAAGCGTGGCCTTTTGGCCAAGGTTAACAAGTTGAAGGTTGGTAAGTTGTTCGCGAAGCGTGGCCTTTTGGCCAAGGTTGACCCGTTGTTCGCGAAGCGTGGCCTTTTGGCCAAGGTTGGCCAGTTGTTCGCGAAGCGTGGCCTTTTGGCCAAGGTTGGCCAGTTGTTCGCGAAGCGTGGCCTTTTGGCCAAGGTGGGCCAGTTGTTCGCGAAGCGTGGCCTTTTGGCCAAGGTTAACAAGTTGAAGGTTGTTCGCGTAGCGTGGCCTTTTGGCCAAGGTTCAACCGATACTAACCTGGAACCTAACAACCTTCAACCTTCAACTGATACTAACCTTCAACCTTCAACCGATACTAACCTTCAACCAAACAACCTTCAACCTTCAACCGATACTAACCTTCAACCTTCAACCGATACTCACCTTCAACCTTCCACCCAAACTAACCTTCAACCTTCAACCGATACTAACCTTCAACCTTCAACCCAAACTAACCTTCAACCAAACAACCTTCAACCTACCTTTCGGGAACGCCAAAGGCGAACAACTCACCGATGGTTACACGACCATGGTATTGCCATGGGAGAACTACACTCTTCCCAATTACCACCTGCCAATTCTCAATTTCAAGTCATTGAACGGATGGCGATGTTTCCCCCAGCAGATATCCCAGCTGGAAGCTACACCCTGAAAGCAACTTACCTGAATCGACAAACTGGCGAAACCTATCCGATACAAGTACCAACAGTTACCTTGACCATCGATCCCGCAGCTAGCCCCATACCTGCACCAGAACTAGATTTAATCACCCAAATGCGGATATTATCCACTAATTTACCTAAAGGACTCAATGGCCTAGAACCAGTTTTTGAAGAAACTGCCCGCATTAACCAGTACGATCCGATTCAGGACTACTTAGAACAAGCAGATTTAGCCTTAAGCTATCGGCTGGAATCGGAACCGAATAACCTAGACTTGGCCTATGCTCTGGCCTTGAGTAGGGTATTGCAGCAAGATGTAGAAGGTGCGATCGCAGCATTAAAGCGAGTCACCCAACTTGACCCCCAAAATCCCTATGCTCACGCTTATCTTGCCTTCGTCTATCTCTATGATTGGGATGGAAAAGATGGGGAAAAAGCCCTGAAACCTGCCCTTAAAATCAACCGGACTATTCCCGAACTACAAGCCCTATCTGGTATAGCTGCCTTGATGCAAGGTAATGTGTTCAAAGCTTGGAGTGTTATTCAGGGATTAGATCTTGAAAGCGATCGCTAATTGTAAGCTATCAGCTATCAGCGTGTCGCGTATCAGCGTGTCGCGTATCAGCTTTGGGCCTGTGGCCAAGCTACTGTTCGCGCAGCACCTCAAGTAGCGCAATCGCTGCTTTTGAATAAAATAAGCACCTCAAGTAGCGTGAGCCTTTAGCTCACGGCTGACCGCTGACGGCACCTCAAGCAGCGTGCGCGTAGCGCATATGCTTACGGCTAATTTTCTTTCATTGTGAATAAATTGTGAATCAATGTGTCAATAATACTAAAAAATTTAGTCTTCGTCTTCTTTGGGTCTTTGCGTTTACTCATACCAATTTACCGATACCGATTACTTAATATAGCAGTCGCCAGGGCAGTTAGGACATGACAAAAGTCTCACACCCTTTGTAAGCGATGCAGCGCGGTCTTGGGGGTTTCCCCCATGAGCGACTGCATCAAGAAGCGCAAGAGTTTGACTTCTGTACCCGATCGAAAGATATTTGCCAACGGTCTTTGGAAACAAAGCCCTGTCGGACAAAGTCTTCACCGTTAGCCCGAAATTGCAGCTTGCCATTCCCTGCTGTAGGCTTAGTCTCGCTCTTGGGGTCACCATCACCACAGCCTGAGAGGCAAATTACAGCTATAACCATTAGATTTACCCATATTTGCACCTTTTTGATCATGATTATGCGATCGCTTCAACCTTCGCTTCTACCTTAATTAGTATACAAAACTTAATAAAACTGAATTTTGGGGTAATTTACAATGCCCCTCTCCCCCATCTCGCCACACTCCATTAAGGGAATCGGGAGTCGGGAGCGGTGCGACCCGTGGCGAATTTAATTCGCCTACGGAAAGCGCACCGAGGGAGTCGGGACTGGCTAAGCGGGAAAATTGAATGTACCCCTTCAGATCTCAAACGCTATAACCGCTTTTATCATACCTATGAGGTACAGTCTTTATTGGAGCTCATTGCCTTTAAAAGCTTCAAAATTAATGTCTTATTACTTCTGCCCTCTGCCTTAAAAGGATAAGCAAAGTACCTCACCAAAATGAAAATTGCTATATCATCAAACCCAATCGTGATTTCTCATAACACCAAGAAATCCGGCGTTGCTGAATCAAAAAATGGTATATAGCGCTTTTTATCCTCATGAGGTACACATATTTTTTTACCTCTTCCCTCTTCCCTCTTCCCTCTTCCCTCTTCCCTCTTCCCTCTTCCCTCTTCCGAAGTCCCTGCTCCCTAAAACCCAAAAACTTGTACCTTACTAGATTAAAAACCGCTATTATACCATAAAATGGTAAAAAAAGGTAGGTCTTTTATTTGCAACAAAACCTACCTATTAACAATGTTACCCACATTATACCAAAACCACCTAACAAGGAAATTTACTCTAGCCGAATATATTTCCTTAAAAATTTTCGTCAATCTCTTACAGTCAATTAAAAAAGTGAGTTTATAAAAGTTAGCCAATGCTCTCCCTTTACCGATTAAATTTGAAAGTATAATAAAAATAATTAAAAGATTTTTATGATCTCCCAATCTAACACTTGACAAAGTTTGGTTGCCAATAGTTGAAGACTGATTGAAAACCTACTTTACTGATAATCAAATAATTTATTTAGCAATTGATAGAACGAATTGGGGTTCCATCAATTTATTAATGGTTAGCTTAATTTGGGAGAAAAGGGCGTTTCCAGTATATTTTACTTTGTTGCCAAAGGGAGTAGTAATTTAACAGAACAACAAATAATCTTGTCAAAAGTTATCCCGCTTCTTGATGCAGTCGCTCATGGGGTAAACCCCATGAGCGACTGCATCAAGACAAGGAGTTAAAGTTACCAAAACCCGTGGTTTTTCCAGTTTTAATGTTGCTGGTAAGTGGCAACGTAAACTCAAAGGAAGAGCGCCGTTCGCGTAGCGTGGCCATTCGCACAGCGTGGCCCAAAGGCCAAGGCCAAAGAAGGATGGTTTATTTTGACAAACTTTGATAAATTAGAGTTGGCAATTTCCGCTTACAAAAAAAGATTTAATATAGAGTGTTTAGAGATTTCAAGAGTGGTGGTTATAATTTAGAAAACACTAAAGTTGAGGGTAAACGGTTTATTTCTATAGTTTTATTGATATCTATAGCTTATACTTCTGCAACTTTTAAAGGTCAACATATTAAACGTAAAGGAATCCAAAGTTATGTGGGTCGTGTAAAAGAATATGGACGTATGGAGCGGAGACATAGCGGTGCGACCCAAGGCCGGGTTCCCCGGCCTTGGAGGCGCGCACCGTCCAGTTTTTACGTTGGTTTATATGGTCAAACCTGGATAAAGTTTAAGGATGTTTGTCTAGAATTAGTAACCGAATTAATGAAATTAAATCCTAATAAACGAAAGTATTATCAACGAGGTTTAAGGGCTATGTCGCTTATAGAATCTGCGTTTTAGCTTATTTCGTCACCCCCTCAGATTTTTTATACTAATTTACCACACTTAATCTAGGAGAGCCATTTATTTTTGGTTTGTGTCAGGTTAATTATTTCCTAATCACAATTACATCCTAGGCGGTTTTTTTTAGGTATGCAAGGGGTTTTTCAAAGGCTTAGGGACATTAAAAATGCCTTGTGTCTTTTAGGTAGTAGTAATTGGTTATTCGTCATTTTTCCTTTGGATGCCAGCCCTTTGCCTGGAATACTATGGGATTATTATTCGATTATATAAATAGCTAATTAGGGAAATTAGGGACATAATTATTGCTGTTTTTTCTTTTGTTATTTTATTTGTTGTGGGAGAAAAAGAATGAAGTATAGCGGTCTTTAGGGAGCAGGGACTGAGGCCGTGGGTCACGCGGGGCGCGTTCGGAGCAGGGAACAGGGAACAGGGAACAGGGAACAGGGAACAGGGAACAGGGAACAGGGAACAGGGAATAGGGAACAGAGAACAGAGAAGAGGGAATAGGGAGTCGGGAGTCGGGAGTCGANTGCCCTAGAGCTAGGATTGCGATACCATACTGAATCACACTGAAGCCAATCAGATAAGCCAAGGCTGGACTGATTTCAGCACCTACAATTGCTTCACCATAGGCATAGCCATGAAAAATACCAGCTAAGCTGGCTAACCCTAGCACTATCGATATATTGGGAATTTTGGCACTCAACAGTAGTCCGCCAAACAGCACCACTGAAGTAGCGATCGCAATCTCTGGTATTGGTAAGTCCATTCCCAGCAAGTGAATACCTGTGCCGACTAGGGTGGTGAGGACAAAAGCACCGGGAATCAGGAAACCACTGGTAAATCCAGCTGCAATTAAGCCAACAGCAATCACAAAGGCGAGATGATCGAAACCAATCACGGGATGACCTAATCCAGACAAAAATCCTGTGATGAAATTATCGGGTCTCTCGCCACCAAAGGGATGGTGAGCCATAGCTTGTTGTGCTGTACTTAAAATCCCCATCCATACCAACAGAGCCATAGCATTAAAGCCAAGTTTCTGGTTTTGGTAACGGGAGATAGAAGACCGATTGCTTGGGGAAAATTTGCTTTTTGACATCTGGTAAATGCTGGTCAATGACTGATAAAAATACTTGCAACAGTTTAGTGCTAATTACCTTGACAGACTAGGCTTTATAAGACTAGCTTGAAAAAGTATAAAGTAGTCTTGTAGCACATTTAAACTGATAAAATAGAAAGTGATAAAGCGTTGAATTTATTAATTTTTAGTCTCTTATCACTTTCTTCTTACTTAGTTACTGTCAGCGCTTTCTTAGGGGTTAGTTACTTTGTAAGCAGTCAGCCGTCAGCCGTCAGCCGTCAGCCGTCAGCCGTCAGCAATCAGTGGTCAGTGCTCAGTGGTCAGCCGTTGGCCTTTGGCACCTCAAGTAGCGTGCGCGTAGCGCTAATCGCTGTTCGCTGATAGCTGATAGCTGATAGCTGATAGCTGATAGCTGATAGCTTACAGATCAAACCTATTAAATACTTTTTACTCAACCACTAGTTCTCAAAAAGGGCATCACAAACGTTACTGGGAAATGTGGTTGCCTACTGACTAATTTTTATGGAAATGCTACATCAGACATCATCTGTACCTCGCAGATGCATTTAACAACAACTGACACCATTGGCGGGCATTCTGACTAAGAGGTGACAGACCTCATCACAGCTGCGGGACAGCGCCGGACTTGCACCGGACTTTCCCCGTTACCTCTGGTGAGTGCTCTTCACCAGAACCGATGGAACTTCAGGTAGTTTAGCACAATCTGACCTATATTATTTGTTAAATATTAATTAAGATATTAATTACGATTAATTAATCTTAATTAATCGTAATTAATTAAAGCGGTTTTTAGTTTAATGAGGTACATAGGATTTTTTCCCTATTCCCTATTCCCTATTCCCTATTCCCTATTCCCTGTTCCCTGTTCCCTGTTCCCTGTTCCCTGTTCACTGTTCACTGTTCCTACGATCTTGGGTTATCCCTTTCCTCGATACTGGGCAACTGACCTACTGCCGGGAGAGGGGTAGCATGGTCATCGGGAACGATTTTTGAACCAAATATTTTAGCGTAAACTTGGGTAAATTCAGCTCCTAAAAAGATAATTTGAGAGGAATAGTATACCCAAGCCAATAAAACCACCAAAGAACCAGCAGCACCGTAACTTGAAGAAAAACTGCTTCTGCCGAGATACCATGACAATAGCCATTTACCCAAGTTAAACAGTAAGGTAGTGATAATTGCTCCAACCCAGACATCCTTCCAGGCAATTTTCACATCTGGCAAGTACTTGTAAACCAGAGCAAACATCAGGCTAAGAATACCAAAGGACACCAGCAAGTCCAGAATTGTCCAGACAAAGTCAAGTTGGTAGAGCCACAGTAAACCCAGTTCCTGGAGAAATTCGCTCTTATAAGACCTCACAGCGGATAAGGCAGTACTGATCACAGCGGATAATAGCAGAAAAAGTCCTACACCCAGCACGGTCAGAAACGAAAGAATCCGTTTTTTCAAAATACCCCAGATGCCCCGTCCTGGTTTCAGCTTCACATCCCAAATCGTATTCAAGGCATCTTGGAGTTCGCCAAATACCCCAGATGCACCGAACAACAGCACCACAATACTAATCAAGGAAGCCAACCCCCCACTAGCATCAGGCCGATTGGCATTAGTAATTGCTGTCTGAATAAACTGTGCCCCCTGTTCCCCAACCAATCCTTGGATTTGTTCTACAATCTCGCCCTTAGCCGCCTCTTCCCCAAAAATAGACCCCACAATTGCGATCGCAATTATGAGCACTGGCGCTAGGGAAAAAATCATGTAATAGGATAATGCTGCTGCTAGTCGAGATGCGTTATCCTCCTTCCATTCTTTAAACGTTTCTTTAAGCAGTCCTAAAATAGCCTTGGGATTCATCACCATCACTCCTGGTCTCATAACTCCTGGGCTTAGTTATATCGGCATCGTTCCAGTTGGAAATACCTGACAATGCCTGAGAATATTCTAGATTGACAATTGATCCCGGTTAACCAACTATGGTTTCATAAGTCAGTTAATCCTAAGCATTCAGCTATCAGCCGTCAGCTATCAGCCAAAGGCCAAGGGCTTTTACCCAGACTTTCAATTCTCATTAATCTCGAAAAACCGTTTCACCAGCTTCTTTTAAACCTTTGAGAGCTGTACAAGCCTTTTGCAAATTCTTAGCAGCAAAATCCTTATCCGGCTCTTCTCCTTGTGCTTCTTCAGGACTTACGCAACTGGCACAGTGGGGAGCTTGACTATAGTACTTTAGTACTATAGTCAAGCTCCGTCTGTGATCAGCCCTTTTTCAGATTAGTAATAGTAATTAATGGTCGTTCGTTTTTTAAATTTTCTGATCAAATCAGAGGAGGGTGCTTTAAAAAATTCAGTTAGTGATGAAATTTACTAAACTTAACTATTGTCAATACTTATTAAGTAGCCACCTCAATTATACTCTCACCAATTTAGCCGAACATTTAGAGCAGATTAGCCATGATCAAATCAACCGTTATCTAAAAAATGATAAATTGACCCCACGCTTACTGTGGGATAATGTCAAAGACTTAATTGAAATAAATGAGCAAGCTTATCTAGTTTTTGATGACACAGTAATTGATAAACGATACTCTAGAAAAATAGAGATAAGCCAACGACAATCTAGTGGTAATTCCCATGGTATAATTCAAGGAATTGGATTCATAAATTGCATATATGTCAATCACGAAACCAAAAAGTTTTGGGTAGTAGACTATCGTATTTATGACCCAGAACGGGATGGTAAGACAAAAATAGAACATGTTTTGGAGCATATCCAAAACCTTGTGTATTCTAAGGAGTTGCCATTTAGAACTGTATTGATGGACAGTTGGTATGCCACAAATAAATTAATGTTATATATCGAGGATTTGGGAAAATATTATTATTGTACTCTCAAACGTAATCGACTTGTAGATGATACTGGCAATCAAAAAGATTATCAAAGAATTGAATCATTAGTTTGGGATGAAAAAGAGTTAAAATCCGGTAAATTAGTAAAAATAAAAAAATTTACCGCCTCCAAAAAAGTGAAACTTTTCCGGGTAAGTGTCTCCACCGACAAAACGGATTTTATCGCTACAAACGATTTATCTCAAAATTCTACGGACGTTGTACAAAAAGAGTGTAAGGTTCGATGGAAGGTTGAGGAGTTTCATCGAGAATTAAAACAATTGACTGGTATTGAATCATGTCAATGTCGCAAGGGTCGTATTCAAAGAAACCATATTGCTTGTGCTATTTTAGTTTGGCTCAGACTCAAAAATTTGGCTTATAAAAGTAGTCAAACAATTTATCAAATTAAGCATGGGCTCTTTTCCAATTACTTAATTAACCAACTAAAACGTCCTGACATTACTATGTCTATAGTTTAGTTATTAGACTCTCGCCGTAGTCTAGCCCCACCATTAGTTGTGCCAGTTGCGTAAGTCCTGTTCTTCTTTAGCAGCTTCTAAATACTTGATTGCTTTAGATGTCTCTGCCTCCGGTAACTGTGAGCTGCGAAACAGTTCTTCAAGCTTAGTAATCTCCTCAACCACATTGGCTTGAGTCAATGGCTGAGAAGATTCAATTTTACCAATTTGTTTATTTTGGGTCAGAGTTGTATCCTTCTCCGCATTTACTACAACTTGGCTATCATAAATTTGACCAACGTTGAAATTGACTTGTTGAGAAGACTTTTCTTCTGGCATGACTGTAGCACGAGTAAATTTTACGTTTAATCTTTAACGAAATACTAGCTAAATAATATGACTTTTACAATTGTCATAATTTCCACTAATCATCTAAGTAAAAAATTAGTGGTAGCTGAATAATTTGGGTGTATCTCATATTTTAAAATATTGCGTAGTGGCGTGGCACAGCTAATTTGGTGCATTAGATTCTAGGTCTTCATCAAGTTCAAATACAGGATATAGGTGTTTAAGTTTGACTCGTGCATCTTCGGTAGTAAATCGCCAAACGACCTTGGCTGAACTACTGTTGCGCTCTTGTTGCCATGCATCAAGTTCATTCTTTAGTTCCTCAACCGTGGCAATCCGACGGTCAAGACATTGCTGAGACAGTACTGATAGCTCAGTTTCCGCTACATTAAGCCAACTACCATTGCGTGGCGTGTGAATCAACGACCGTCGCCGTGCCAAACTGTGGGCTTCAGAGGCGGGAAAAGTCTTANTAGTCATCCCCAGCTACATCCAGAATATACTGGGAGCCAATATTGCTGGTCATGATAATAACGCTATTCTTGAAATCTACGGTATGCCCCTGAGCATCAGTAACTCGACCATCATCAAGGATTTGCAGCATTACATTAAAGACATCCGGGTGTGCTTTTTCGATTTCGTCAAATAGAATTACCGCATAGGGACGTCTACGGATGGATTCGGTTAACTGACCTCCTTCTTCGTAACCGACATAGCCTGGAGGAGCACCAATCAGTCGGGAAACGGTATGCTTTTCCATATACTCAGACATATCGATGCGCACCATAGCCTCCTCGGTGTCAAACAGATAGGCTGCTAAGGCTTTTGCCAATTCTGTCTTACCTACACCGGTAGGACCAAGGAAAATAAAGCTAGCGGTAGGACGATTGGGGTCAGCTAATCCCGCACGCGATCGCTGAATAGCATCGGCAACAGCAGTAACGGCTTCCTCTTGACCAATCACCCGCTTGTGTAGTTCTTCTTCGAGGTGCAGTAGCTTCTCTTTCTGAGACTCAACCAGCTTACTAATCGGAATTCCAGTCCACTTAGAGATAATTTCAGCAATGTCAGCTTCTGTAACTTCTTCCCGCAGCAGGGATTTACTACTGGTTTGGTTCTCAGCTAACTGTTGCTCAACGGTTTCCAGAGATTTTTGCAACTCGGCTAACTTGCCGTATTTTAACTTAGCGGCTCGGTTGAGGTCATAATCCCGTTCTGCTTGTTGAATTTCTACGTTAACTCGATCAATCTCTTCCTTAATCCCCTGAATCCGGTCAATCACATCTTTTTCTGATTGCCACTGGGCATTCAAAGTACGCTGTTCTTCTTTAAGATCAGCCAGTTCTTTTTCTAGTCTTTCGAGCCTTTCGATGGAGGCGAGATCAGTTTCTTTTTGTAAAGACAACCGTTCCATTTCCAGCTGGATAATTTTGCGGTCAATTTCATCAAGTTCTTCTGGCTTGGAAGTAATTTCCATTTTTAGCCGTGCTGCCGCTTCATCCATTAAGTCAATGGCTTTGTCTGGTAAAAAGCGATCGCTAATATACCGAGTAGACAAAGTAGCTGCTGCCACTAAAGCACTATCGGCAATTTTTACTCCGTGGTGAACTTCATACCGTTCTTTTAGACCTCGTAGAATCGAGATAGTATCAGCTACACTAGGTTGGTCAACATAGACCTGCTGGAAGCGTCTTTCTAGTGCTGCATCTTTTTCAATGTACTTGCGGTACTCATCGAGAGTAGTAGCACCGATACAGCGCAATTCACCCCTTGATAACATTGGCTTGAGCAAATTTCCCGCATCCATTGCTCCTTGAGAAGCACCAGCACCGACAACGGTATGGATTTCATCAATGAACAGGATTATTTTGCCTTGGGAATCGGTAACTTCTTTTAGTACTGCTTTCAGGCGTTCTTCAAACTCTCCCCGAAACTTAGCCCCAGCAATCAATGCACCCATATCCAGAGCAATCAATTGTCGGTCTTTGAGGGATTGAGGCACATCACCAGCTATAATCCGTTGTGCCAAGCCTTCAGCAATAGCAGTTTTCCCAACACCAGGTTCCCCCATCAGCACTGGGTTATTTTTAGTACGGCGCGAGAGAATTTGAATTGTGCGCCGAATTTCATCATCTCGCCCAATAACTGGGTCAAGCTTTCCCTCCCGCGCCGCCTCTGTCAGATCACGTCCATATTTTTCCAGTGCTTGGTATTTGCCCTCTGGATTTTGGTCGGTCACTTTCTGATTCCCTCGAATGTCAGCAATGGTAAGTTTAAGCCTATTTTCATCTAGTTTAAACTTCTGGAATAATGACTTACCAAAGCGGTCATCTTTCAGATAAGCCAGGATCAGATGCTCAATGGAGATATAATCGTCAAGGTATTCTTTACGATAGGAATCTGCTCGGTCTAGCAAGCTATTCATGCTGCGTCCTAGGTAAACGGAGTCGCTATTACCAGAAACCTTAGGTTGTTTTTTGATAAAAGATTCCGTGGCTTCCCTGACCCCTGGCACAGAGACTTCCGCTTTGTTCAGAATACTGGTAGCGAGTCCATCTTGATCCAGCATCGCCTTCATCAAGTGTTCGGTTTCGATTTGTTGTTGCCGTGCGGCTTTAGCAACATCTTGGGTTTGTGCGATCGCTTCCCAGGCTTTTTCGGTAAACTGGTTAGGGTTACTTGGTTGCATCTCTAATCACTCTTTCCTCTAACTGTTCACAATTCTAAAAAAGCCAGTGCGATCCCATAGATCGGTCTTCACGTCTTCTTTTTGGGATATTGCCGTCCTCAAAGCCAGCTAAGCTGGTTTTCATTTAAATTCTATTGTTTTGACAGCAGGGGAGCAGGGGAGAGGGTTTGACGGTGTTTTTTCCAAGGGATGTAGCGCGGTCTTGGGGAGGCAGTGCCGACCTGCGGGGGTCTCCCCCACTCGCGGTCTGCCGTGGTTTCACCCACTCGCGCTCTGCATCAAGAGACTGAATAATAACCAATTTAAATGCGCAACACCTTAATAACCCAAGTTGCTAGTTACAAAATGCTGTTTCCAATGTGTACGAACAGATAAAAATTGATAATTTCTGCTATTAATCCTAGATGGTTAATGGTTTTAATTTCGGCGTTTGTTAATCATTCCATTATTAAGCAACACCGCTTCTTGAATTTATCTAGCTGTATCAAGTAGGTGATTGAAATCCTCACGCCAGCTATCGAAGTCAGTAAAAAAGTTGAAGCCACATACAACCTCAAGGGATCTCTCGGAAACAATATCTAGTATCCGTGATGCACGTTTACGGGTTTTGTCTTTTGGTCCAAAGGGGTTGAATTGCATACTAGACCCTGGAGGGAAGGCATAGTCACCAATAAACAAGACCAAGTCATAGATATATATCATGAAGCCCGGTGTATGTCCACCAATATAGAAAGCTTCAATGCCATGCTCGGTGAAGTCACCATAAATTTTGTTGTCAATCGGAAATTGCTCGGCAAGTGGATGCTCAGCATCGTTAACGTGCAGATAAACTTTAGCTTCCCATAAATCACGATACTGGTTGGATGCACCCATGAAATCTTTATGGGTAAAGTAGATAGCTTCTACTGGCTCCAAGTCTCGATTGAATGCTGATGGACAATCAATCCATACCGCACCACTATCCGTTTCAATGCGATAAGCAGCATGCTCCATACCAAGACGAGGCACAGAAATCAATTGTGTAACGTAGTTATTTATCTGGTGTGGGGTCACTCGATAGGTTTGCTCTGCCTCATCCCAAGTAACGAATTTGTCATGGCGTGCTCAATAAACTTCTAAAAAAGTTTAATGAGATGAAATCGATGATGAAGAAGCTAAACAGCCCGGGCAAGATGAAAAAGACGCTTAGCCAAATGATGGGTCAGGATGTGGACTTATC
>NZ_JAAHGN010000140.1:0-10645 GCF_010672485.1 Moorena sp. SIO2C4
TTCTTTCTTCCCTGTTCCCTGTTCCCTGTTCCCTGTTCCCTGTTCCCTGTTCCCTGTTCCCTGTTCCCTGTTCCCTGTTCCCTGTTCCCTGTTCCCTAAAACCCAAGGATTTGTATCTCACCTAATTTAAAACCGCTATACTTAAAGCCTTAACTTACCGAGGGGCTTGACACTCGACTCATCAAACCACTCTATTTTAGTACTATACTTTTCCTCAAGTCCTTGTTGCAAATTTTCAGATGGATAAAATAGAAACACATCACTAAACCCTTGAGGAATATCGGGAATATTAGGGGGAATGACTAACTGAAATTTTACCTGAGGATTTAATAAATAACTAAGAGAAATCACATCCCCAGGATTCACTGAAGAAACATTGCTAATTACCAGAGGTCGATCAGTTTGATTAATAATCCTAGCGATAGTAGGATTGTTACCCCCAACTTGCTTGTTCCACCAGATTTCTGTTTGGGAAATAATAGCACAAGAGATAACTCCCCCTGTAAGCAGCACAGCTATTATTCCTTTCCAGACCTTCTGTGTTCTTAAATTAGCCTTTATTAAGTTAGCCCTGGATAGAGACCCAGTTATATACATACTAATTACATAAGCAACAGCCAGCTGCACTCCGATATAGCAAGGTAGAAAATACCGACTACTCACTGAACGTCGTCCTCCCCAAATTAAGTCTGGTAAGATTAACCCTAATGCAGTAATAACGATTAACGTTAAAACCAGTAACCAAACTCGCTGGGTAGTATAACGACAGATAAAATAAATTGCATATCCCACAAAACTTCCTAAAATTGGTGGAATTATATAGGTAAATGGATGCTCCAGTGGTATTCCAAAATCAAAAAAGATAAAACTAAGGTTTATCCCCCAGATTTTTACCAACAATGATAAAGGGACTTGAATAGTTGTCCAATGGGTTTTATGCTGAATGACAGCTAAGTTAGTAACCACCACAACTAACCAAGGGGAAAAGGCTAGAAACCCGGCACCAGATGCTATGAAATAAGCAAAAATAGTTTTATTAAAGCGAAACCGTTCTATAATAAAGACATAAATTCCATGCCCAATGGCAACAAATATAGAAAAGAGAAATGTGTAAAGACTAAGGGACAAGGTGACAGCATAGATTACCCATGACCAGAGGTAGTGTGTTACTTTTTTACTATCCTTAGTTTTGCGGATAGCTTGTAACAGAGACGCACAAGATAGGATAATAGTCAGTGTCCATAGACTATATTCTCTTGCTTCTTGAGCGTAGAGTACATGAAAGGGAGATACCGCCAAAAGTGCCACAGCTACCCATGCCACTAAAGGGGATTCAAATAATTCTAAGCATAGCCAATAGATAGCTGGGAAAACCAGCAGGCTAAACAGAACAGATAAACCCCTAGGGTTATTGACAGCAGCACCAAATAGCTGCCGCCAAAACCGCGCCATTAAATAATAGAGGGGTGGATGTTCTGGGTTTTTAGCTAAGGCATGAATAGTATCGCCTAAATCTTTTTCAGGATTAGGATGCTGATACTTTTGTAAGTCTTCAACACCAATCACCCTACCATCAAAAACTTCCTTAATTACTTCATATCCAGTGTAGCCAGAACTCCGAATTGAGGTATAAACCTCATCGTGCCAGTATATTTTATGGTTTAGATTGAAGCAGCGGAAGAAGATTCCTAGCAGTAAAAGGACGATAATTAAAAATCGCCATCTTAGGGAAAAATACTGCTTAGATGGTTTCGTCATATATTAAATTGGTGGTTGGGATTCCATTCACCAGTATTTTAGATAGAAATATTGTAGATATAAAGGTTAATGGTTTTTGTACTTAATTCCTAACGTCTACTCCCTACTCCCTACTCCCTACTACCTACTCCCTACAACCCAGTGCTTTGTACTTCACCGAATTGATAAATGCTATAATTTGTGACTACCTGTTTTTTTGGGCAAAATCTGGATCTTTTGGATTGGAAGTAGTAGCTAAAAATAGCTGTGGTAGTAGTAATCCAGAATTAGCCTTGTAGTCAGCAAACTCTGGATAGCGGGAGAGAGACTTATCTTTTTTGAGGATATTGGGAATAAATATACCTGCCATAAAACCTGCCAAAATCAAAAAGGGTAGCCAGTGCTGAGCTAGCATGGCAAAAGCAGAGTAGATCAGGATTTCTCCCAAGTAGTTTGTGTTTCGACAGCGAGCAAAGAATCCTTCTGTGATTAATCCAGGACGATACTTGAGAGTATAGTATTTCTGGGCATCACTGGCATAGTGTAGAAAGACTCCCATGATATTCATGGAAATGGCAGCAGCGACCAGGGGTAAGGGAGGCTCAGAACCACTCCTGATCAGAATAAAGGGAGCAACCCAGTAGAGCATTAGTATTCCGAAGCCAAGAATTCCCATGCCAATCGGTATTTCTTCCTCCCACTGCTTGTCTGGATAGATACGGTCTTTGAGTAGCCACATCACCCCATAGGTACCATGGAGGGCTAGGTAAACCCATGGCCCAAGGGTGAAATTCTGGTAGACAACCATTAATCCCAGCACTACTGGAGCGGTAAGTCCTTTGGAAAGATTGATGAAGTGCTTGATTTTCATAGGTAAGGTGTCTTCTCGATTAAAGGCTTGCTAAGTGACTACCGTAATTCTACGGAAATTTCTGATCGTGTTTCCACAATTAACCAGTCTATCAGTGGATTGAATTTAGTGTTCAGGAGTAAGTGACTAAGTACCTGGACATAAATTATATTAACTATATTAACTTTTTGAAAATTACTCAATTCATTGCTGTTCAAGGTTTTCCGGTCACTATTTTATAATTTACCTAGTCAAAATTAATTGCATACGACTACTTATATTAAAGGTAATATCACTACCGCAATTCTACGTAAACTTGTTATTTTTTAATTAAAAATTACCGAATAGGAATTTTAAAAATAATGATTTATTGTATTAATATATACTTGCTATCATTATTTTTAAAATAATTCGCGTATTTATCAGTAATTTGTCTTAAAAATCCTCTGATTAATGCAATCATGATTTATGATTAACTAGAGCTTTTACATTTGATTTGTGAACAAAGTACCCTATTGAAATACTAATTTCATCTAGTTTGGCGTTCACGAATCATTTAGGTGCGACCCGTGGCGAATTAAATTCGCCAAGGTCAAGCGCACCTTTAGAAACCCTATAGCAGTTTTCCATCGGGTGAGTTACTTTCCTCCTTAGAGGTTGTCTGAGAAGTCTCATTTGCTACATTCAAGCCCCCTAAATCCCCCAATTTTGGGGGACTTTTACCAACAAATTGATTCTTGTTCCCCCCAGAATTGGGGGCTAGGGGGGCAAAATTCAATATCAAAAAACTTTTCAGATATCCTCTTAGTTTTAGGGAGCAGGGATTAGGGAGGAGGGAGCAGCGATCCAGGGCAGTCTTCGGGAGCCAGTGCGGTCTTGGGGGTTTATACCATGAGCAACTGGCGTGGTTTCCACGGGGCTTACAAGCAAGGTTCGTTCACCTAGTGTCTCCGAGAATCGCGGTGTTCCGCACACAGAACCCAAACCATGAGCGACTGCATCAAGACAAGTAAAGGAATTTCAAAATGTTATGTTTATTATTGATCAAAAAGAAGCCAGTCAAACCATTGAGTGGCTGGATAAATCTACAATTATTTTCCAAAATAAACTATTCACTATATGTTTTTATATTTCCCAAAGTTTTTTCAAAAAATCCTTTCATTTCTGTGGCGAACTCTCTGAGAAATATCCGAATTTTTATTTGCTAGTAGAACCTCCGAATTATCTGACAATTTGGATTGAGCAAAAACCGGTAACTTTAGCGGACGAAGTTTCTAGTTCACCAATAAATAGTGCTCAACCATTATCCACTGATTATTTATCACTAAAAGCAGCTAGATCTGAAGCGGAAACTCCTAGACATCTTGATGGTAAACAATCCAGAAATCATAACCAGTTGGCTACGCCAGGTTTACCTGATTCACTCCCGGAAGATATTTCAACTTCCGAAGCTTCGATAGTAACTCAAAACCCCGGATACTGTTACAATCCGACAGAATCTGATTCCCCAGCAACTCCAAAATTAGCTACTGGTAATCTCAATCAGGAGCAAGAGATTCCGGAATCTGAATTCCATGTGCATCCTAGGTGTCAGCAAATTACGGAGCAATCTCTTCAACGGCTGTCTAAAAAGAAATATCGAGGAATTTCTTACCAGGAGCAAGATGTCTTGAGCCAGCTACCGGAATCGGAGTTATCTCCCAATTCTGAGGCTTCCAATTCTGAGGCATTGGATCAAAAACGGTCTAAAAAAACCTATCGAGGGGTTCCTTTCCGTGAGGGACTTACGCCCTGGGTTGCCCGGGAGTAGGTAAGTCAGAAGAGGGAAGTCAGAAGAGGGAAGTCGGAAGCGGGAAAAAATATTGTGTACCTCATAACTGCGATCAACGCTATATTTGAATAGAGTAGATCATGATCAGATACCCAATTACCAAGACAGAAATGTAGCGATTTCTGGAAGCGGAGACAAGGAAGCTTGGGTTAATTCTCAAAGTAGCTACATTTTATGGTTGACAAATCAATTGAGTTGTGATATAATAGTTATTGATATTATTTACTCCATCCTAAATACTTTGTCTTTACCCACATAGGCGTGAAACCGTTAATTGACTGGGCAAGACTCCAGCTCGATGCCCAAAATCCCAGGATTAATCAAATAAATTTTCAATATATTGGGTCAAGGATGTAGCCAAATCTGCGACGCAATTGACTACATTCTTCCGTTGACACTTTGAGAGCAAAATTGCCACAATCTCACCAGCTATTTCCAAAAATAGATCAAGTAGGGGGTAAACTACCCAAATGTTAATAATTGATCAAGAAAAGATTAATCAAGAGATTCAGTGGCTGGATGAATCTACAATTATTTTCCAAAATAAAATATTCAAGAGAGGTTTTGATCTTTCCCCAAATGCTTATAAAAAATCCTTAAAGTGTTGTAGTTGCGAAATCTGTGAGGAATTTCGGCCTCTGTATTTAGTTTTAGAACATCCCCATTATCTGACAATTTGGATTGAGGAAAAAGAAGCAAGTTTAGCCAACAAAGTTTTTAGTTCACCAATAAATAGTGATCAACCTAAATTCACTGATGTTTTATCACTAAAAACAGCTAGATCTGAAGCGGAAACTCCTAGACATCTTGATAGTGAAGAATCCAGAAATCATAACCAGTTTCCTACGCCAGTTTTACCTGATTCACTCCCGGAAGATGATGTTTCAGCTTCCGAAGCTTCGATAGTAACTCAAAACCCCGGATACTGGCACAATTCGACAGAATCTGATTCCCCCGAAAATCCAAAAGTACCTACTGGTAATCTCGATCAGGAGAAAGTGGTTTCTGAGACAGCAGTCAGTGACCAGAACAATACACCAAAAGCTGAGGGCGACCTGAATCCTAGTTGTCAGCAAATTACTAAGCAATCTGTTAAACGGGTGTCTAAAAAGAAATATCGAGGGATTTGCTATGAAGTGGAAGCTATTTTTCTCCAGTTACCGACCGATGCTCAAGGGTTTGTTATACAACGGTCTAAAAAGAAATATCGAGGGATTTCCTACTAAGTTCATAGGTAAGCATATGCGCTACGCGAATAGCTCTCAGCGGTCAGCTCTCAGCGGTCAGCTTAATATAAACCTCAAAAGCGAGAATTTAATATTGATAGATTAATGAGAATTGAAAGTCACCAGAAAAGTCTATCAGCTTTGTGGCACAGGCTTCGACCCTGGGACGCACATAAGCTGATACGCGACACGCTGATAGCTGAATGCTTACCTAGAAACTATTCCATTCCTTCAATGGGTGCAAAGCCTTGTCGTTGGATATTTTCAGTAATAGTACGGGGTTCGAGGAATTGCACTAGATAATCGGGACCTCCTGCTCTTGAGCCTACTCCAGACATCTTGAACCCACCAAACGGTTGCCGTGAGACAATGGCACCGGTAATATTGCGGTTGATATATAGATTACCGACCTCAAGCTCGGCTGAGGCTTGTTCTATATGGGATGGAGTGCGAGAATATAAGCCTCCGGTGAGGGCATAGTTGGTACTGTTGGCAATATCAAGGGCTTCTTGGAAATTCTTTGCGGCCATTACTGCTACTACTGGACCAAAGATTTCTTCTTGGGCAATGGTGGCGTTGGGAGAGATATCGTTAAAGATCACTGGACCAATAAAGTATCCGGTGTCAGGTGCTGGCATTTCTAATGCTACCTTAGCTTCCTGACGTCCTTTTTCAACGTACTCCCGAATGCGATCGCGTGAAGTAGCATCTATCACTGGACCGACCTGGGTACTGGGTGCTTCTGCTGGCCCAATGTTAAGCGATCGCGTTGCTTCAACTAACCGTTTTAGGAAGCTCTGATACACTGGCTCCAACACAATTACTCGGGAGCAAGCGGAACACTTTTGACCACTGTAGCCAAATGCTGATTTGACGACTCCAGCTACGGCTTGGTCGAGGTCAGCACTTTCATCTACGATAATTCCATTTTTACCTCCCATCTCAGCAATGACTCGCTTGAGATGTTTTTGACCTGGTTGCACGATGGCGGCATCGGCGTAGATACGACAACCGACTTCTTGGGAACCGGTAAAGGCAATTAGATGGATATCGGGATGCTTGACCATATGGGCACCGACGGTTGAGCCTTTGCCTGGAACAAATTGAAATACTCCTTTGGGTATCCCGGCTTCTACTAAAATTTCAGCTATTTTTGCGGCAATCACTGAGGAATTTGCTGCGGGTTTGAGTAGCGTACAATTTCCTGCCACTAGGGCTGCTACAGTCATGCCTGTAGTAATAGCCATGGGGAAGTTCCAGGGAGAAATTACTAGAGCAATACCTCGGGGTTGATAGACATAGCGATTGGTTTCTCCAGCAATGTCGTAGTTATATCCATCGCTGAGCCGTTCCATCTCTGATGCGTAATAATAACAGAAGTCAATCGCTTCGGTGACTTCTCCATCGGCTTCTCGTAATGGTTTCCCAACTTCCAGACAGACCCATGCTGATAATTCAGCACGGCGTTGTTCCATCAAGTCTCCTGCTTTACGTAAAATACCAGCACGTTCCCTTGCAGGTGTACGTCGCCAACTGGGAAATACTGCTTTAGCTTTTGCGATCGCTAATTCTGCTTGTTCTACAGAAATTAATCCAATTTTCCCGATCACGACCCTAGGGTTAGAGGGATTAACAGAATCTACTGTGTCTGTTGTAGACTGATACTCCCCATTGATTAAGGGTAAATAGGTCTTACCCAGTTGTTGGCGAACGGTAAGTAAGGCTTGTTTGGCTTTTTCTCTGGCTTCTAGCTGAGCATAGTCTGTATTTGCAGCATTGGTGAATGGGTTAGGAGGTTGAAGGTTATCGGGTTGAAGGTTAGGAGGTTGAAGGTTAGAAGGTTGAAGGTTGGAAGGTTGAAGGTTAGTTGGTTGAAGGTTAGTTGGTTGAAGGTTAGTTGGTTGTTCGCCTTTGGCGTTCGAGAAGGGTAGGTTAGCAGGTTGTGAACTTTCAACCTTCAACTTGCCAACCTGCAACGGTTCGTTATTCAACTTGCCAACCTTCAACCCTTCAGAACTTTCAACCTTCAACCTGCCAACCTGCAACGCTTTTGGTGGTGCAATCAATTCCTCTACGGGTCTATCTTCTAAGCTTTGTCGTAGGAAGGAACTATTTGCGGTATTTTCCAATAGCCGCCGAATCAGGTAAGCCATTCCTGGTAGTAGTTCTCCATAGGGTGCATAAACCCTGACCCGATGACCCTGATTGACTAAGGCTTTGGCGAGTTGGTCTCCCATACCGTAGAGGACTTGCATCTCAAAGCAGCGGCGGGGGATATTGAGATTTTCAGCAATTGCGATCGCATAAGCTTGGGAGCGCACGTTATGGGAACCGATAGCGCTATAGACATACTCGTGGTTTTCTAGCAGCAGCTTGGTGATACGCTCAAAATTGGCATCCGTAGCGGCTTTCTGGTTATATACTGGTTGGGGCCAATGGTTTTGCAGTGCTGTTATCGTCTCTTGGTCCCAATAGGCTCCTTTGACCAAGCGTATGGTTACTGGATTACCCCGCTGTTTTGCCCAGGCAATCAGGTCTTGACAATCTTGTTGTGAGTCTCGCAGATAGGCTTGCATGGTAACACCGATATCGGTGCGTGGGCGAAACTCTTCTTCCATCAGCAAGTCTTTGAGTATGGAGAAAGTAATGTCTTTGTATTCATACTGCTCCATATCAAAATGAACCGCCGCTCCTAATTCTTTGGCACGGCGGAGCAATTCACGGATGCGATCGCACACCCGATTTTGGCTACCCTGAGGATCAAGAGAATCAAATTGAGAGTAGAATGCTGTTAGTTTAACCGATACTTGCACTAATGGCAAGGATTTACCATCAGCAACGTCAATTTCCTCTACCGTAGACCACTGTTTGGCTGCCTCAGTGAGTTGTTCGATCAGTTCCAGATAGCGGTCTAGATAAGACTGAGCTTCTGATTCTGTAATTACTGCTTCCCCCAATAAATCTAGGGTAAATGCCATCTTCTGGTTTCGCAGGCGTTTAATGGTTTTCAGGGCCTGGTTGAGATTTTCCCCAGCAATATACTTTTGGGCTAGGGTGGCTACAGCAGCAGATATGGTTTTGGCTGCCAGTTGTCCTGGTATGGAGTCAGGATTGGTGAAATTGAGCATTCCCTTAAGGGCAGCAGGCAGTTCTACTGACTCATCCCCTAGGTATTCTTGAAAGTGACGAGCCACTTCCGTTTGGCTAAGCAGTGCCGGTAGGGTATCGATGAAGCGAAATAGCTGCACCCGTAGTCCTGGATTACTCATTGCCCAGGCTAGTAACTTATCATCCCACCGCATTTGGTCTCGCATTTGGGCAAGAAAGGAACCTTTCTCCCGAGTTGCGGCTAGAAGTTCTCTGGCAATTTCCTGAGTTTTAGCTTCGTAAGTGCTTTTGGGGATTTCTATAACCACCGGTAGTAGACTCCTGTTCTAGACTATGGCAGTTTTTGATAAAACAACCATTATATTCTATTTTCTCTAGTTAAAGCAATATCTGACCTGAGTCTTTAGAGGGATTTGCTCATAAGCATTCAGCAGTCAGCCGTCAGCTTTCAGCTTTCAGGTATCAGCTATCAGCTATCAGCATTCAGCCATCAGCATTCAGCTTTCAGCTTTCAGCTGTCAGCCTATGGGCTACGCACACGCTACTTGAGGTGCTTTCAACCATTGGCCTGTGGCCAATGGCTGTTCGCGTAGCGTGCGCGTAGCGCTAATCGCTGTTCGCTGATGGCTAATAGCTGATGGCTGATAGCTGATAGCTGATAGCTGATAGCTGATAGCTGATAGCTGATAGAAAAGCCGGGATTGATAATCGTGATATTTTTGTCATCATAGAAGTAACTCCTATTTAGGTGGGAGGAAAGCCGCGCTGGTGGTGGTTAACAGTTATGACCAGCGCGGTTATTAGTTTCAGTCGTCACCTTCTATAGTATAGATAAATCCTCTAAAAAATGCAAGGGGTAATTCAAATTATTTACATTTATTTATGAATAAAAAATTTGACAGTTTATATATTAAAATCTGTGTAGTATATAGCTAGTTTTTTTTGGTTATAGCAATCGTAAATTAATTGTAATATTTTTTGTTACGTGTTACCTATTTTCTGTTCCCTTTTCCCTACTACCTCCTCCCTACTTACTGCTCCCTTTTTAGATCAATCCTATGTTTACATTTAAACTAAAAATGCTATAGGATAGTATCAATCATCATTTACAGACTAGTTATGTTAACCCTCGATGAAATCGAAACAGCTATTCGACAATTACCGAACAGCGAGATTCGAGAGCTGGCAGCCCGCTTACAAAATTATTTAGATGATGCGCGATAATAGGTGGGACCAGCAGCTAGAATCTGACCTAAAATCAGGAAAGCTAGACACCCTTATTGCCAGAGCCGAAGCAGATATTGCTAGCAATCAAGTTAAGGAGCTTAATGAAATCCTTTACGACAGGTGCGACCCGTGGCGAATTTAATTCGCCAAGGTCAAGCGCACCTAAGCTGATTTTTGGATAAATGCTATAAACTAGATTAACCATAAATCTAATCAAAAAAGTAATCATCATGAATTGGAGAGAATACATTCATTCAAATCCCAACATTTTATTAGGTAAGCCAGTGGTTAAAGGCACTCGTTTATCCGTTGAGTTTATTTTAGGCTTGTTTGCTGCTGGTTGGACAGAGTTACAGATATTGGAGAGCTATCCAACACTAACTACAGAATCAATCCGAGCAATCTTTGCCTTTACTATTGAATGTATGCAATAGCTCCCTAAAAAATCTACCTAACCCCATTAAGATGTAGGGTGGGCAGTGCCAAAGATAGATAAGAGCAGCTGGGGATAGCATTAGTAGGCACTGCCCACCGCCCGAATTAATCACAATAGAATATTGATGTAGGGTGGGCAGTGCCAAAGCAGAGACCACTCAATCGGTGCAATGCTATGGGGGTTTGAGCTGTGGAATGGTTTCCGTGATGCTAAGGGGGGGAATAATTCCG
>NZ_JAAHGN010001400.1:0-1544 GCF_010672485.1 Moorena sp. SIO2C4
TTCCGAATGAGAAACTATGAGCAGGTAAGCGAGTATAAAGTTTGCCAGCTCTGAGGGCAGCTAATCGTTGGTAATATAGTTCCGTTCCTGACTTGGTGAAGGAGTAGCAGGTCGATAGTTGGGTAAACTTTGCTGATACTTTACACCAAGTTTCGCCCCCCTAGCCCCCCAACTTTGCGGTGCGACCCGTGGCGAATTTAATTCGCCAACGGAAAGCGCACCGGAGGGGGAAATTGAGTTAAAGTCCCCCAGAATTGGGGGATTTAGGGGGCTTGCAGCTAAAGGTAGTGAGGTCAATTCATCTGAAAACGGCTGTAACAATTTAGTAGGGCTACGTTTCTGCCATTGACTACTAAATTGAGGAGAGGAGGTTTCGACAGTGGTTTCTACGGTAGGAACAATCTTATGACTAACCCCAGCCTGCAATGTTTTATTAGCTGTTGACACTAACAGGCTTGAGAGGCTATCTGAGGGATTGGCAGGTAGGGGTGGTGGTGGTGGAGCAGACATTGCTCCGCCAGTGAGTAGACTTGTTGTTAACAGATATAGATTGCTCATGATGTGCCCAGTTTCCTCTCTATACTCTTTTCACATCAAACAATCGAGGAAATCCGGAAAACTTCACAGCCCTTGTAACGGTACTTAAACAAGTATGGAAGCAAAATATTTTATTATACCTTAGACCTATCCAAAGAAAAGTTTTTGATAAAATAAGAGTATATTATATAATTTTATGGGGCTCATGAACCATGAGCTGAACTTGGGATTAAATCTAAAAAAGTCCTAAACAAACCAAACAATTGCGCTTGATTAAATTATGATCAACTATCTCAACTTATAGAACAAGCTAAGTTATTACATCGTCAACATCAAGAAAAAATTTACAATCAAAAAGTCCGGCTAATCCTGGGGGAAGTGCTTCACAAAAATTATCAATTGAAGCTGAGGGGGTGACAACCCAGCTACAAGCCTTATGGCTTTAAAATTAGAGCAACTTGTGCTAAAAAAAGAACGGTCTCGATTGTCAACAAGACCGCTATGTTAGAAAATGTTACCTCAATTTTACCAGACTCATCTTCAAAGTCGATTAAACGCCAGTAAATTTCTGGTGTTGCTGATTATGGGTATGGTTTCGCCCCCCTAGCCCCCCTCTGGGGGGAACAAAACTCTTAAAGTCCCCCCCGGTGCGCGGCACCGCAAAGTTGGGGGATTTAGGAGTGTTTAATAAAACCAGATAATCGCGCATTCATTTCTTAATTCATCAACGCCGTGGTATCATTAGAAATTATGAATTCTTACTCAATTGACATTCGTCCGGTGATACCTGATGATGTACCTATTCTATTCGAGCTAATCATGGCTCTGGCTGACCATGAAAAGCTCTCCCACAAGGTCACTGGCACATGTGAGCAACTTCATAAAAGTTTGTTTAGTTCTCATCCTGAGGCCGAGGCAATCCTTGCTTGTGCAGATGGTGTACCGACTGGATTCGCTCTTTACTTCTTCAATTTCTCTATTTATTTGATGAAACCCGGTCTATTTTT
>NZ_JAAHGN010001401.1:0-1544 GCF_010672485.1 Moorena sp. SIO2C4
TCTCATCCTGGGGGCGAGGAAGGGAAAACACCAGAATCAACGGTTCCCCTAGATCGCCTGGATACGAATGAATGCCCCTTTGACTTACCAGGAGAGTTAAAGGAAAAATTAGCTTGGAGCTATCAACAGCTGATTCAAGCTAATCGATATCCCGATGGCGGACAGGGGAAACTCAAAAATGCGATCGCAGAATACGTTAACGAATCTGCTGCCCTAGACGACCGAGTAACAGCAAACCAGATTTCCGTAGGCAACGGTTCCGATGAACTAATTCGTTCTATCTTAATTGCCACCTGCTTAGGAGGAGAAGGCTCGATCCTAATCGCTAATCCCACCTTCTCCATGTATTCGATACTGGCACAGACCTTAGGAATACCAGTAGTGAGTGTAGGGCGTCGGGAAGAAAACTTTGAAATCAAGATCGACGATGCCCAAGCAGCCATTGAACAGACCCTCACAGAAACCTCGACCCAACGAGCAGCAATACGAGTAGTATTTGTAGTTCATCCTAACTCTCCCACCGCCAACCCCTTGACTCCCCAGGAATTAGACTGGTTGCGTGGTCTACCAGAGAATATTTTAGTAGTTATTGATGAAGCCTACTTTGAATTCAGCCAAGCCTCAGTAGTCCAAGAATTAGCCGACCATCCCAACTGGGTAATATTGAGGACATTTTCCAAAGCATTTCGTTTAGCCACTCACCGTGTTGGTTATAGCATCGCTGACCCAGAACTAATTGCTGCTCTCGAAAAAATGCGCTTACCCTACAACTTACCCAGCTTTTCTCAAGCTGCTGCCATAGTCGCTCTCAATCACAGACAAACTCTGCTAGCATCAATTCCCCAGGTTATCGCCGAGCGAGATAAGTTACTAAAAGCCCTATCAGAACATCCAGCCTTACAGGTTTGGCCAAGTGCTGCCAACTTCATCTACCTGCGTCTACGACAATCCGGCAACGAGTCTACTAGCAAAGACCTGACTCAGGTAACTCAGGCCATGAAAGATCAAGGCACCCTAATACGTCATACTGGAGGAGGATTGCGGATCACTGTGGGCTCTCCTGAGGAGAATACTCGTACATTGCAACGATTACAAGCAGTTCTGGGCTGAAAAGCTATTCATAGTAAACTTTTGCCTTTTGCCTTTTGCCTTTTGCCTTTTGCCTTTTGCCTTTTGCCTTTTGCCCTTGCGGGTAGCGCTATATCCTCAAGTGTTTGTCACCGAACTTAGAGTTTTAGCAATCTCTACCAGCTGAAACCCAGGAGGATAAACCCCCTCAGCTTTGATGCGCTGGATAGCAGCCGGTGGGATAGCCAAATTTAGCTTTCTAGCAACAGCTCTGACTATATCACCCCGGTCAATGACACCTGCCACAGTTTCTGCGGGAGAAAGTACGCTTACACGCTTAATGTTAAGCTCCTCTAAGCTGTTAATCACCTCCACCAAAGGTGTTTTCTCCTCCACTGTGGGAATTTCTTGTAAAGGACGCACTATAGTTTCCAACGTCTCGGTGTCCCAACGACTACGCTCCACAAAATGTAAAA
>NZ_JAAHGN010001402.1:0-1543 GCF_010672485.1 Moorena sp. SIO2C4
TTTACGATTACATTGCTTCGAGTTCCTTACCTTTGGTTTCCCGAACTGCGAAAACAACTAAGAAAAAGGAGATAGCAGCAGCAATGGTATAAAGACCATAAGCAGTACCTAAACCAAATCTAGTCAGGAGAATGGGGAAGGTGATGGTAATGAAAAAATTGGCCAGCCATTGAGTTGAAGCACCAACAGACAGTGCAGAGCCTCGAATCTGGTTGTTGAACATTTCCCCTAGCATCACCCAGACCACTGGTCCCCAGGAAAAGCCGAAGCAGAACACATACAGGTTAGCGGCTAAGAGGGCAACAATCCCTTGAGAGTGAGTCAGAATCAATTCACCAGCGCTATCCAACTGGGCGAAAGTAAAAATAAATGCCATTATCCCCAAGGTCAAGGTCATGCCAATAGACCCAAGGAGCAGAAGGGGTTTGCGTCCAAACTTGTCTATGAATGCGATCGCTAAAAGGGTAGTAAGAAGATTAATAGCGCCAGTAATAACATTAATTAGCAGGGAATCCCCTTCTGAAAACCCTACCTCTTGCCATAACACATTACCATAGTAGAATACTACATTAATTCCCACAAACTGTTGAAATATAGATAGCCCCATGCCTACCCAGACAATGGGAAGCAGCATACCATTTTTCCCAATCAGATCAGACAGTTTAGGCTTGCGCTCTTTTAGAACTGTTTGCTGAATTTCCAAGACCTTGGCTTGGACATCACCACTCTCAATCTTGGCGAAAACAGCAGCAGCTTTTGTCAATCGGCCAATAGAGACCAAAAACCGGGGAGATTCAGGAATCAACCAAGCCCCCACCCAATAAACAGTTGCTGGAATCAGCTCCATCCAGAACATCCAGCGCCAAGCCGGTATAGAAAACCAAAGTGGTGCTTCTGCTGAACCGGTAGCCATACCAATCAAGTAGTTGCTGACAAAAGCAATAAAAATACCAATAACAATTGCCAATTGCTGCAGAGAACCTAACCTTCCCCGCAGGTGAGCTGGAGAAACCTCTGCGATGTAAGCTGGACTAATTACACTAGCGGCACCCACAGCAATGCCACCCACCAGTCGATAGACTACAAAATCCCAGATACTGATCGCTATACCAGAGCCAATGGCACTGATAGTAAATAAAGCAGCAGTCATCAGCATCACCTTTTTGCGGCCATACCAATCCGCCATCTGTCCAGCGTAAAACGCCCCAACTGCAGAACCTAGCAGCATCGAAGATACTGAAAATCCCGTCCCGACGCTAGTGGAGTGAAAGGCTTTTTGCAGTGCTGTAATCGTGCCATTGATCACTGCACTGTCGAAACCGAATAAAAAACCACCAATGGCAGCTACTGCGGAAATCAGGAGTACAAAAGATATATGGTATTGTTGTTTGTCATTTATCATTTATAGCAGTTCTCAATGGGGTGAGGTACTTTCGTCTTGGGTTAATGGGAGTAGGGAGTAGTGAGTAGGGAGTAGGGAGTAGGAAGTAGCGCTGCATCGCTTTTGAATTTTCCATGTTGATGCATACCTGGAAGCTTTTTA
>NZ_JAAHGN010001403.1:0-1538 GCF_010672485.1 Moorena sp. SIO2C4
CCGAATATTTTTGGTACGACCCGTTTAATCCAGAGGATTTTGCCGGATTTAGGTTGCACAATGGCGTCTATCAGCCTTTAACTGAAGATGAACAAGGACGACTAATTAGCGAAAGATTAGGATTAGCTTTAGTCCGTTGGCAAGGGGTTTATAAAAATAATGTTGATACTACTTGGTTACGTTGGGCTACTTTAGAGGGAATTGTGCTACCTACTGCTGAAGAAATAGCAGTGCAAGCTCAAGAAGAAGCAGCCCAAGCTCAACAACAAGCAGCCCAAGCTCAACAACAAGCAGCCCAAGCTCAACAGCAATTAGCCCAAGCTCAAGAACGAGCCGAGCAACTGGCTGCTCGTTTACGAGCTATGGGAGTGGATCCTGATCAAGTTTGAAGCGATCGCGCAACGGAGTAGTTAACGGATTTAAGCGATCGCAATATCCCTCGAGTTAGGAGGAGTTGCTAAGGTCAACTCATAGTTGGTTTAGCAACTCTTTTACCATAGTTTTGTCAAATGGGTAGTGCTATACCACCATGCTTGGGCTACCGAGACAGATTATATCCCCAAAACATAAAGCAGGTTGAAGTAAACAGTAAGCCAAAGATAACAATTTTTACCTGACGGGGTTTTAAAAGATGGTAACGACAAATGGCAACCAAGGAAAACAATGGTAATAGTATCCCCATCTCGATCAATAGGTTTTTATATAAGTAATAATTGCTTAGGTCTAGTTTTCCGGCGCTGGGTAAAATACCCCAAGGAAGTTTAAAGTTTTCTCTAGTGAAGGGATAGAACAAAGGTATACCAACAACTCCAACTAACAAATCGATAATAATTTGGGAAAGACCCGCTAATATCGCTTGAAAACTATACACTTTGAGTTGGCGTCCCCTAATTCCTATAATAATTAAAACTACGATTGTACAAATGGGAATAATCAGAGCAAATGCTAGGGAATGGGTAATACGAGTTTGACGGTGTGCTGATTGATGTAACCAAGGGATAAAATGATCCAAGTCAGGGAAAGAGGCAATTACTATTAACCATAAAAACCAAGCCAAGCGCAATAGCAGTGGTTTTTTGGGTGAATTAAAAGCAATACCAATAGTTACAGCAGTTACACTATGGCCAATAAAAGATGACATATATTTTTTTATTTTGATGTTACTGAATTAAGTTATTATAGCATCTTAATTTAATAGGTAAAATCAAAATTTATGTTTAAGTATAACCCTTCACCAAATTAGGTCAAGATACCTGAGGGGGTGACATGAGCCCCAAAAAGCTTACTCTATAAGGCTTTGATGCCAATGGTGTCATGGAAGATACAGTCGGAAATTAAGCCTAAATTCATGTTAGGGAAGCTCAAACCCTTATAACTACGTCCAAAGGAGCGCCCAAAACAGAATGTATATTTTTGGGAATTATCGGCTGAAATTATTACCCAGTAAGGATTTCAGCTTGCATGTCACCCCCCCAGGTCAAGATACACAAAACCAGGCAAAACCTCTTCTCCAGATAAACTAGGGGGAGACTCTAAAA
>NZ_JAAHGN010001404.1:0-1535 GCF_010672485.1 Moorena sp. SIO2C4
ATAGTCTCACCATTCCTCAACCCAATTTCAAATCCTCCTGGGGTCTGGTGTGGGGTGTCAGGAGTCGGGTGTTGGGAAGATTGCCGAGAGATCCACTTAACGGGATTACTAGTGCGAATCGTCACCCCTGCCCTCTTAGCCACTTGTAAGAGACAATCAACAATAGTTTCAGAACTATCAGTAATCGGAAACATCCTGCCATCCGTCTCAGTTTTCAGCTCAACACCGTGAGCCCCAAACCAAGCAATGGTATCCTTCGGTTGAAAGCGAGTGTAAGCTCCTCGCAATGCTTTGCTTCCCCTCGGGTAAGCTTGCACCAACTGGGCTGGGTCAAAGCAAGCATGAGTAACATTACAGCGTCCACCACCAGAGATGCGCACCTTCGATAATGGATGGCGTGAGGCTTCTAGCAGAGTGACATTGGTATGGGGATGAGTCGTTGCACAGGTAATTGCCCCAAAAAAACCAGCGGCTCCACCACCAATGACTACGACATTGAGATTTTGTGAATTATCCAAGGGAATCGGGAATCGGGAATCGGGAATCGGGAATCGGGAATCGGGAATCGGGAATTGGAAACAGGGAAAAAATCTGGTTTACCTTATTACTATCAGAACCGATAATTACCCTTAATCAAAATCTCCCCATCTCCCCATCTCCCCATTTCCCCATACTTCCATCTCTTTACCTTTTGCCTTCAAATCCTAGGATCGTCCTGGCAAATAGTACTTAAAGTCCCTTGAGCCTTGATAGTCAGTGACATTAGCCAATTCTTCTAGAGTTTGGACACCAGGGAGTAATTCGCCATTAATTTGCCAAGTAGGATAGGATTGAATTCCAGCAGCGATACAGGCTTCTGTCTGAGCATTTTTGCCATCACGAGCACACTCTATATAATCTATTTGAGAGAATGCCTGTTTTCCAAACAGTTGCTTCTGCTCATAGCAGTGTGGACACCAGTAAGCTCCGTATTTCTTAGCACCAACCTCAGTCAAATGACGCGCCAGATCAATTTCTGATTGACCAGAGGTTGTGGTAACTTTCCAGCCACCAATAGCTGCGTTTGGCGCACCAGAGGCTGTGGGAATTGGACCACCATTGTCTGCTGATGTGGCCACGGATTCTCCAACATTAGCATAAACTCCTAAGGTACCCACCAAGGTGATCATGCCCACGATCATACCGATAAAGAAAATTTGACCAATATCTTCCCAACTGCGACCCACAAGGGTTAGGACTAGCAGGCTAATGGCAAATAATGCTGAACTGATGCAGTATAGACATACTGCTTGGATCTCAAACGCTAGCAAGTACATCAAGTAGCTACTGAAAACTGTCATAGCTGCTGCACCTGCCAACAGCAATAACCAAGTCCAATTTTCTAGTTTTGAGCGAAGTCCCTTCTTTGGGTCTCCCTTGACTAACAACGGAGCCAAGGCAAATGTAGCCATACTGGTGTATGCCAGGAAGCCAAACAAGGTTAGTGGCTGACCAAATATACTAGCATAAGGGCTGGAAAGGACATCATTACAGCT
>NZ_JAAHGN010001405.1:0-1527 GCF_010672485.1 Moorena sp. SIO2C4
ATTAAATTCGCCACGGGTCGCACCTCTGCATCGCTACTCCCTACGGTGCGCTTGACCCGTAATTAAATTCGCCACGGGTCGCACCGCTCCCTACTCCCTACTCCCTATTCCCTTTGCTATTCCAGAATATTCCCATAGTCTGGGCGAGAGTGGGAAACGCCACTTTCACCCTTATTTCTCTAATTATTCTTGCCCTAAGTTTAGGTCAAGCAGGTTGGTTTCGGTGGTTAGCGCTTCACATAGCTAATTGGGGATGTGGTCGTGGCCATTTGCTTTTCTCCTTAGTGATCCTAGTGGGGATGTTATTGAGCAATGTGTTTACTAACCTCGCCACGACCATAGTCTGGACAGCTGCTGTCATGGAAATTTTGCTGCTGCTTGGCTTTAGTGCCAAAGCTACTCTGGCATTTGTGTTTACTAGTGGTTTTATTACCGATGCCGCTAGCTTGCTACTGCCGATGAGTAATCCAGTCAATCTGATTTATGTTGACTATTTACAGATTTCCTGGTTGCGCTATGTGATGGTGATGTTGCCGGTAACCGTTGCCACAATAGCCACTAGTATCATCATTCTTTGGTTCTATTTTGAACCCCAAATCCCCCTGACCTATAACCTTGCCCGTCTACCACCACCTAATCGTGCGATTCGAGATTCCTTAATCTTTAAATTGAGTTTTCCTATTTTAGGACTACTCCTAATTGGCTACTTGTTGGCAAAAGTGCTAAATTTCCCCATTGCCTGGATTGCTGCTATGGCCGCTTTAGTGATGGTGGCATTAGCAGCACGTTCCTTTAACGGTCGGGCTAGTAGACTTAGTTATATCTTACCGCTAGCAGGTCAACTGCCATGGCGAATTATTTTACTTATCTTAGTCCTGTTTCTATTCAGCATCGGTTTGGACAATCTGGGCATAACTGCTCTGTTGAGCCAGCGGTTGGAAATCCTTTCTAATTGGGGACTCACCTTAGCAGCTAGTGGTAGTGGTTTCTTAGCCACATTTCTTGCTAGTGTACTCAATAATTTACCAACAGTACTGCTGAATGCTAAGGCAATTGAAAACATTACGGATATTGATCCAGCTGTAAAAGAAGTGATGATATACGGTAATTTAATTGGGTGCAACTTAGGAGCAAAAATTACTCCGTTAGGGAGTCTATCAACTCTACTTTGGTTGAATGTATTGGCTTTTAGAGGACTCCAAATCAGTTGGGTTTATTATATTCGCTTAAGTTTTATTCTTACCATGCCAGTTTTGTTTATCAGCTTGCTTAGTTTAGCAATTTGGTTACCCTGGCTGATTGCTTGATTATATTTATGTTCACATCTTAACTAAAAATGCTATAGACTATAAATAGTAATTCAATGGGGTTTGTGACCAATGACAATGATTACTCAAAACTCTCCAAATCAAAAATCAAAATTAGTGTCATTGGAAGCGTTTATAAAACTACCAGAAACCAAACCTGCTAGTGAGTATATTGATGGACAAATTGTTCAGAAACCAATGCCACAGGGAAAACACAGCA
>NZ_JAAHGN010001406.1:0-1523 GCF_010672485.1 Moorena sp. SIO2C4
CGACCTTGGATAACACGGCCAATAATTGAGCAATGTTTTGGGCTTATTGAGAATCAACCGGGTGATTAGAGATTTTTGATACTATTGTTTACTTTTTAACTGTAACTTTTGATACACAATTAGAGGCATTTACCCTGTTTATGAGGTTTTATATGAGGTTTATGAGGTTTGATATGAGGTTTGATATGAGGTTTATGAGGTTTATGAGGTTTGATATGAGGTTTATGAGGTCAGGGTAAACCCATCTAATTTGGTATAAATGGTAACAGACAAAAATCTTATTAACTGTAAGCATTCAGCCGTCAGCTAATGGGCTACGCGCACGCTGCGCGAACAGTTAATGGGCTACGCGCATTAGCTGAATGCTTACCATTAACTCAATTTTTTTTTGAAATTCGAATAAATCCCATCCTAAAGAAGTTTTTTTGTTCAAAGTCAACGAATTTTCCCCTGACTTTGAACAAAAATCAAAGTCGGATTTGCGTACGCAACCAGAATTTAGAGTACTCTCAAATCGACCTTGGATAACACGGCCAATAATTGAGCAATGTTTTGGGCTTATTGAGAATCAACCGGGTGATTAGAGATTTTTGATACTATTGTTTACTTTTTAACTGTAACTTTTGATACACAATTAGAGGCGTTTACCCTGTTTATGAGGTTTGATATGAGGTTTATGAGGTTTGATATGAGGTTTGATATGAGGTTTATGAGGTTTATGAGGTTTGATATGAGGTTTGATATGAGGTTTATGAGGTTTGATATGAGGTTTGATATGAGGTTTATGAGGTTTGATATGAGGTTTGATATGAGGTTTATGAGGTTTTATATGAGGTTTTATATGAGGTTTTATATGAGGTTTTATATGAGGTTTATGAGTTGACAAATACTTTTAATTAGAGTTAATCTTTATATCAAAGGAAGCAAACTTTCCTTTCTCGAATACAATTACGAGTTGTGAAACAGATGAAAAAAACCATACCCTTGCATGTCTAGCGCGTACTAAAGAATCAGTTGCCGTGGGAATAGGTCTTGCGTTGCAGAACAAATGAACTATGTACCATCAGAGCAAGCTTAAACCCATGAGGGGGCTAGAGATTTAGTACAAATGTTCTGCATAAGTGACATGCTCCCAAACAGACTTGAGGAGTTACACCGAGCGGAAGTACTCAACGCAATTTTATAGCTGCTATCAACAGGGAGTGCTGGGAAGATGGTGCCCGATGGTATCCTCACTAAATGGCAACAAAAAAAGAGTTGGGGCTAGGATAAATAGAATGATATATTGACTGGCCTAAAACTTTTAAAACAGGCTTTTTTTGCTTGTCAAGTCATTTTTAATACTGTCTTGTTGAGGGTTGCTCAGGGTAAGCTATTAGCCATCAGCCATCAGCTATTAGCCATCAGCTATTAGCCATCAGCTATCAGCCCTCAGATATCAGCTATCAGCCATCAGCTTATGCGCTACGCCCACGCTACTTGAGGGGCTATCAGCTCAGTTCGCTGATTGGGAGCTGATTGGA
>NZ_JAAHGN010001407.1:0-1521 GCF_010672485.1 Moorena sp. SIO2C4
TGAAGATTGACCTGAACAATACTCATGTGCGAAAGTTTCGCCACTATCGCGGATTCTATCCAAACTTGGCTAGTAAGATTATTCAAGAAGGTAAAATACATCCCTACAAGTCAGTAGAAGATGTTCTGAAAATTCCGGGACTAAGCGAACGCCAGAAGAAACTGTTACAAGCGCAAATTGATGAAGGTACTTTTACCGCGACTCCTCGGTCAGAGGTTTATAATGCGGGCGACGATCGCTATAATCCTGGCGTATACTAACAACGCCATTGGTGGTTAACTTTAAATTTCCTGTCTAACCCACTCTTACAAGAGTGGGTTAATTGTAACTAATCAATCTAGGACTTACAGAGCTGCCAGCTAGAATCACTCGATAGTTCCAGAACTTGCTGATGGTACTTCAGCAGACTCTCTCGGTGACCAACACTGATAAACGTGGTTTCGGTTTGCTGTAGTTGCTGATAGAGATGCCGCTCGTTTTGCTGATCCAATGCACTGGTTGCTTCATCCAAGAAGGCATAGCGAGGTTGATTGAGCAAGAGTCTGGCAAAGGCTAGACGCTGTTGTTCTCCTAGGGACAGAACACTGCTCCAATCTAATTGGACCTCCAAACTGCCCACCTTGGCCAGCAGCTCAGAAAGGTTAACCCGGTGCAGCACGGACTCCAATTCCTCCAAGGAACTGTCGCGGCTGGCATTTGGGTAAAGCAGCTGTTCTCGCAAGGATCCTGGAATCATGTAAGGACGTTGAGGCAAAAATAAGATGTCTTCCACGGCAGGTCGCATGATGCAGCCTGTTCCTGTGTTCCACAACCCAGCGATCGCTCTTAGCAAAGAACTCTTGCCACAGCCACTCGCCCCCATAATTAGTGTCCCCTCACCCGGTTCCACTGACAACGAGAGATCTTTGATCAAGGTCTGTTGGCTGTTAGGAGTTTGCAAGGTAATCTCTTTGAGGGCAAAGCAGTTGTCCTCTACTGTCTTAATAATCTTAGCAGCATTCTGTTGTGCCGTCGGCGCTTCCAAAACCTCCGCCAGGCTAGCTAAGCGATTAACCACCGCAGCAAGAGCACTAAGGGTATCAAACCGACGTACAATCACTGCCAGTGCCCCCGAAAGCTGAAAGCACAATATACTTGCTTGAGTAACTGTCCCTAACTCAACTTGACCACTAAAATACAATGATCCTACAGTCAAGTAAGGTATGATAAAGATAGAATTTTGATACGCTATGGTTAAGAATTCTATATTCCGCTCCCAGCCGATAATCAGATTTAGATTCTGCATCAGTTGAATAAATCGCTGCTTCACTAAACTCAATTCTTGATTTTCTCCACGAGAGAAGGCGATTGATTCAGCATTGTCGCGGATGCGAACCAAACTGTACCGGAAGTTGGCTTCGTATTCGAGTTTTTCTCCGTTAAGATCAACTAACCATTTACTCAAAAAAATCACGCTGACGTTGACGAACAGGGAATAGACTACCATAGCAGTCAACAGCAGTTTAGAAATCGTCCAAAGAA
>NZ_JAAHGN010001408.1:0-1517 GCF_010672485.1 Moorena sp. SIO2C4
TCTTTGGCGCATTTGGCTATAAGGTTGAACCAAAAATCGGTTTGGAATTGCTACCTCAAGACGAAAATTCCTATCAGATTCGGACAATCCCCCATCCCGAATCACGTCAGTCCAGGCTATGAGCTTGATTTCCAGGCATCTCAGACCTTAGTAGAAGTACCAGCAAGGGAATATTTTCAAGAGCATCAGCTGGAATCGCAGTCCATACCATCAGCGATAACCCGCGTGGAGTGGCATCTTGACCTCAGTGTTGACATGTGGTTTCCCAAGGCAATTCGGAAACTACCTCAGTCCTTGATTCAACGCACAGGCAACGGAATTTTGCAGCAAGTTGTCCGTCAAGTTTCCCGGCGTTTAACCCACAAGGTGCAGGAAGACTTTCATAACAGTAATGGTCTACCTATACCGAAGCAATCACAGCAGCGGCAAAATCTACGGTAATATTTACTCTAAGGGTTGATAGATCAGCTATCAGCTATCAGCCCAATGCTTAGAGCTTAGCTTGGACACCTAAACTAAAAGCAACGAAAAGCTAAGTTTAAGTTTGCATATTTAAACTCTACAACCATCCTAGGGCGGGTACAATACCACGCCCCTAGGTAAATCAAATCATCTACGGATTGCTAAGAATCTTCTGAACAATTTGCATACCGGTGATGGCTTGCCAGCTGAATAGTCCCAAGAGTGCAACATTCAGGACGATGTGACTATAGCGAGCCCAAGCTTGACCTTTCTGCATTAATGGTGTTAGAGAGGCAGAGGTAGCAATAATTCCGGTCATGCCTAAACCAGCCAGCAAATGGGGTCCAAAAAACAACTTGCCATTGTTAATGTAGGTTACTGCCATACCTCCGATTGTACCCAGTACCATCATTGCTAGCAACGCTGAACCCACAAGATGGTGCTTAACATTATATTGACCCTTAACTAGCGCTTTCTTTTCGTCACCTTCCGCCGTTCTAGTCTTTTGGATTTTCAAACCCAGATAAAGAGCATAGAAGGCTGCCGCTAGCAGCACCCACATCAGTAAGGGGTGGAAGAATTGAGACCAAAATTTAACAGACTCTGGCAGGTTCATAATGTTATGTCAATTTTCAGGAGCTTCATGAAAATTAACATAACATAGTTGCCGTTATTAATTCTAATGTGCTATGTACTAAGTTGAACAAGATGGTAGTATAGCTGCTCACTCCCTCACCAGTTCAAAGGATAATATCTTTGATTGATTGCAACTTGGTATCAATCCTTGAGGACAGGACTAACGCACTAAGAGAAATCGCCTAATAGACATCGCCTAATAGACATAGCGAGGCATATCGCTCAAGGCGTTCCAGGTGTGTTCACTAACTACACCATTGCCTAGCAAACCCCTGTCGAGTTGGAAGCGTTGCACTGCTTCGAGTGTCAGGGAAGCGAAGATGCCATCAATCTTACCGGTATAGTAGTCACTAATCCAAAGTACTTCTTGGACTGTTTTGACAGCCTCACCAAAACTACCAGGACGTAGAATCGGCATA
>NZ_JAAHGN010001409.1:0-1514 GCF_010672485.1 Moorena sp. SIO2C4
TTGTTTGCCCACTAACAGGGGAAACACTACTCAGTAGAGGATCTTGGGAACGATGAACTTGTCGAGATAAGTCTGGCTGGGATTTAATTAGATTACCCAGTGCCTGGTTGCCGATTATCCCTTGCAGTTCCTCGATTGGGTGGTATGTTGGCTTCCTACTTCCTGATACTATTGACTGATCTCGAGCTTGTGTCTTTTTGGTTTGGCTTTGTCGTAGATTACCCATGAGCTTGGTTAAATTAAGAGTCGGCAACAATCAATCACAGTGTAATTATCATATAGCCTTTGAGATCAAAGGGATTGTGGGAGGACGGGAGCGATCGCATTACATTGACTGACATTGGCTTTTAAAGCATGGTGCATTTTTGTATCTAGTTAGAAGTTTTCCTAATCCCTTAAAGTTTTACTCCGAATGCTTCCTTCACACCTACTATTTCTTGTATTTGAGCTTTTTACTCTCATTAAGTCGCTCAATTAGATTATAGGCAGAAACTGCCATCGGCTTTAGATCACCGACTTTCAAGTCATCTTGCATCCGACGAAGTTCAACCACCAAGGCTTTAACTGGTTTGTCACTCAGCCCAACCAAATCGTCAACACTTCCTAAAGCTCCAAGGGAGTTATGAATTGCCTCAAAATCAGCTCGCTTGTCTTTGACTAATTTGACTAAGTTGTCTGCTGACTCATCTTCATCCGCTGCTTTAATTTCCTCGGGAAGGTTAACATAGTTCTTTAACAGGTCATATCCAGTAGGAATATGTTCTAGCCATTCTTGACGAGTTAAAGTAATCCGGACTTCTTGAATATTTCCCACCATACCTTTCTCAATTGTTTTTGGGAAAATCGGTTGTCCCCCTTCACCTGTGAACCCAGCAGCATTTAAGACTAACTCAGCGAATTGATTAGGATTAGTTTTAAAGTAATTCCTGTAGGGTTCGGGAATTAATCCAAAGTTGTGGGCAAAATCAGTTCGAGCCATCATCGCTCCCGCAATGGCTTTTGAGTTATCTCTATCCGTCATGTTTGTTGCTTTGTGGAGATAATTTACCAAGATAGTCACTAGTCCCATTAATTCTTTTTTACTGACACTATCATCAATTCCCCCTACATTTAATCTCTTTACTTGATCATTGACCCATGCATCGGCCTTAGATAAAAATGATAAGTCTCCTTTACCAAATAAATCTTTATTTGCTTTTTGCTTACGAGATTGTTGTTTATGACGTTCTCTTTTAAAGAGATTTTGATTGAGCCATCCAGTGACATTCAAGTCTTCCTTAACAGTAACGTATTCGACAAGATCGCTAATCTTTCCAATATGTAAACCAGCCGTAAGCTGAGGGGAAAAGCTTAATTCCTTTCCATCTGGATAAATTCGGAGATTAGAATCAGGTTCTCCTCCACCTGCTGTTACGTCCTCTGATGGAATAAACTCCTCTCCTTTACGACTATTCAGATAACTTGCCATTGCCACAATGTTATCCATTACTGATTCAACTTCACTTTTACTTTCT
>NZ_JAAHGN010000141.1:0-10638 GCF_010672485.1 Moorena sp. SIO2C4
CGGGAATCGGGAGTCGGGAATCGGGAGTCGGGAATCGGGAGTCGGGAGTCGGGAAGAAGTCTCGAAAACTACTTCTTCCCGATTCCAACACTATTCTCCTCAGCTAATCCTTCCTGGGGTTTGGGTTTCAAAATGTGTTTCTGATAGCGGTTCTGATCTTAATCAGGTACACAGGATTTTTTTCCTGTTTCCTACTCCCGTTTTGATGCAAAGCGCGAGTGGGGGTTTCCCCCAAGACCGCCCTGCATTGAGATGCACCGAGATCAGATCAGCTGGCCACAGGGCGTTAGATCATGTCAGGATAATTACCCTTAATAAAAATCTCCCCTATCTCCCCTATCTCCCCATCTCCCCATCTCCCCACACCTCCCACCGTCCCCACCCTCTCCTTAATTATGGGTATTCAACCAGACTTGATATTAGTAGGCACTGCCTAGGCTGTTTATTATGGGCCTGAGCCCAGAATGGATATCATGCAAGAGATACACTGTCTGATACTATCAGACAAAAAGTGCATGAAGTTTAAGCTATGGCCATCGCACAAAGTGAACACCCTACCCCACACCTCACCCGGTCACCCCACACCCGGTCACCCCACACCCGGTCACCCCAGGCACTGCCCACCCTAGAGGAACTGGTTGCGATGGATAAGGCTAAACTAGTTTGTTAATGACTGCTATATCGGTGCCTGTTTCACCGTAATCATCGACTAAAACCATTAGGAGCAACTTATGAGCGTTGTCGCTGCCAGAAAATACCCTGATCAACTAGTTTTTGCCTCCGATAGCATTCGGCTGTCAGGATACCTCAAGCAAACTCACCGGGTAACTGGGGATGAGTGGGGCAAGCTATTTGAAATCAATAACATGATTATTGGCGGCGTGGGTTATACCATGGAATTGAGTTTCATGCAAATATTTGCCAGAAACCATTCTCCAGCAGCTCCTACGGTTGAGGCTGTTCTCGATTTTATTGTGGAATTTTATAGTTGGGCAAAGGATAAAGACGATACCTTTGGTCGCAGAAACGAATATTTGTTAGCAGTAGAACAGGATATTTTTTGTATCAGTGATGGCTATCTCGTGGATAAAATTAATGAATTTGGTGCCATTGGTGCTGGACAAGATTATGCTCTGACCGCAATGTACTTAGATAAAACCCCTGAAGAAGCGGTAGCGATTGCTAATGAGCTTTGCGTATATTGCTCTCCTCCGATTAATGTGATTACTAAGCAAATCAGCGATATCTGACTTGGGTATAGTGCTGAGTACTAAGCTTTTTAGTAAGCTATCAGCTTATGCGCTACGGGCAGCCGACGCGAACAGCTTTTGAATGAAAGAGGTAAGCCTTCGAATAATGCTGAGTTAAGTCTGCTGTTCGCGCAGCGTGAGCCTTTAGCTCACGGCTGACCGCTGACAGCTGAACGCGCACGCGTGCACGTAGCGCATATGCTTAAGCGTTTTTGAGGGTTGACGCTTGGGTGTAAACCAGACCCTGTAAACCAGACATTAGTACCCAGCACTCAAGACTCAACTTAATACTGTTAGGATTTAGTAAATCCTAAGTCATTTTCTTCACTATACCGTTCCATAAAACGCATGAAACGATCCCACTCTTCTGGAGATTTCATTATGTAAGTTGCTTCTATAGCCATTGGTTCACCATTAACAAATTTGCCATTAACCTTACTGGTAGAAATCTCACCTTCCTCATCAATCATGTACATTCCGGTGATCTCATCCTTAGAGTCTTTATCGTATACTTTAGGCTTGGTAAAAATAAAGGTTGCACTGCCAGTCTGACCAGTTTTGGAGCGAGTCAAACGTACGTCGGGCACAACTTCTTCTTTGATGCCTCTAGAGAACTGAATTTCAGCCATACTATAAGTCCGATTAAGAAAATATTAAGAATCTTTACCCCACTATCTTCTCATCCAAGCTGCCCTAAATGGCAAAAAATTTTAACTGATGGCTGAACTTATGGCTGAAGGTTTCCCTAGGTTAACGACCTAGCAAGTAAGCATTCAGCCGTCAGCCGTCAGCCGTCAGCTTATTTTATTCAAAGGTGCGCTCTTACCATTAAGAATTAAATTCGCCACGGGTCGCACCTAAAAGCACCGATTGCGCTACGCGCACGCTGGGCGAGTAGCGTGTGCTATGGGCATAAACTGTTCGGTGTAGCGTGGCCACAGACCCAAAGCTGATAGCACCTCAAGTAGCGTGCCCGTAGCGCTAATCGCTGATAGCTGAATGCTTACCATAGCAATGGCGAAAATAATCCAAATTTAGCCTAACCAGTGGGAAAATTGGATTACACTGATACCGTTTCGGCAAACCGATTTAAGCAATCACTAGATCATACATGGGTAAACAGCGCGTTCTATCTGGAGTTCAACCAACTGGCAATCTTCACCTGGGTAACTATCTTGGAGCTATCCGCAACTGGGTCGAAGGTCAAAGTCAGTATGATAATCTATTTTGTGTAGTTGATTTACACGCTATTACTGTACCCCATAACCCAGCAACTCTAGCAGAAGATACCTTAAGCATTGCTGCCCTCTACTTAGCCTGCGGGATTGATTTAGAATGCTCTACCATCTTCGTACAATCCCATATCCCTGCCCACAGTGAACTAGCTTGGCTGCTCAACTGCATTACCCCTCTTAACTGGCTAGAGCGAATGATCCAGTTCAAGGAAAAAGCGGTTAAACAAGGGGAAAATGTCAGTACTGGCTTACTGGACTACCCGGTATTGATGGCAGCGGATATTTTACTTTATGATGCCGATCAAGTTCCAGTGGGAGAGGACCAAAAGCAACACATCGAACTGACTCGTAATATCGCTATCCGAGTTAATGACAAGTTTGGCAGTCAGGAGAAACTTGTGCTAAAGTTGCCAGAGCCTATGATCCGAAAAACTGGTGCTCGTGTGATGAGTCTTACTGATGGCAGGCGCAAAATGTCTAAGTCTGATCCATCCGAGTTGAGCAGGATTAACGTGCTTGACTCCCCTGAGGAGATCCAAAAGAAAATCAAGCGCTGTAAAACTGACCCGATTAAAGGATTATGGTTTGATGATCCAGAACGCCCGGAATGTGAGAATCTACTAACTTTGTATACCCTGCTTTCTGGGAAAACAAAGGAAGAGGTGGCTACAGAATGTCGGGATATGGGTTGGGGCAAATTCAAGCCCTTACTCACAGAAGTAACCATTGAAGCGCTCAAGCCGATTCAACAGAAGTATCACGATGTGAGGTCAGAGCAGGGCTATCTTGAGTCGGTGTTGCGAGAGGGGCGACAAAAAGCAGAAGCGATCGCAAACCAGACCTTGTCCAGGGTAAAAACTGCATTAGGGTTCATTGCTGTAACCTAATTCCTGGAGTTGAACCTCCCCATCCGTCGCAGGAATGGGGTATCCTTTGCACAACCACCGTTGGTTGTTATCGACCTGGGCGTAACTTTCCCTGGCCTATGGCCACGCTACGCGAACGCACCGAGGGTAGCTGAGTAGGGTCAATACCCAGTTTTTTTTGAGACCCTTACTTTTTATATTAACACTATTTGAGAGGTAAAATTCATCCCCGACCTTTGAGGACGGGGTATTCTTTTCCCTCTCAAACTCTCCGACTCTGATAAGTAAATACTATAACCAATGACTAACCCTACTAATAACTCGTTTCGCACTGCCGTTGAATCCGGTGAATTTTTGATTACTGCAGAAGTGGCACCCCCCAAGGGGGGTAACGCAGCTCACATGGTCAAAATGGCTCAAACCCTCAAAGATAGAGTCCATGCTATCAATATTACTGATGGCTCTAGGGCAGTCATGCGGATGTCGTCTTGGGCAGCCTCGGTGATTTTACACCAGCAGGGCATTGAACCAATTTGTCAGGTGGCTTGTCGCGATCGCAACCGCATCGCCTTGCAAGCTGACTTGATGGGTATTAATGCTTTAGGTATCGGTAATATTCTCGCCCTAACTGGTGATCCAGTCAAAGCAGGTGATCATCCTGATGCTAAAAGTGTATTTGACTTAGAATCAGTACGCCTATTGCAACTAATTACTAAGCTAAATCAAGGGGTTGATTTCAATGATAAGCCCCTTACTGATCAAGCAACTGATTTATTTACTGGTGCAGCGGTAGACCCCCAGCTCAAGAGTTGGTCAGGCTTACAGAGTCGGTTTGAACGGAAACTAGAGGCGGGAGCACAGTTTTTTCAAAGTCAGCTCATTTGTGATTTTGATCGCCTAGAGAAGTTTATGGTTCAGATTGCTGCTGGTACTAATAAGCCAATTTTAGCAGGGATATTTTTGCTCAAATCCGCTAAAAACGCTAAGTTTATTAATAAAAAAGTTCCAGGGGTTAATATCCCTGACGAAATTATTGATCGGCTAGCAGCAGCAGATAATCAGTTACAAGAAGGGATAAAAATTGCCGCTGAGCAAGTTAAGCTCGCACGGCAACTGTGCCAGGGTGTTCATATGATGGCAGTCCGGCGAGAAGACTTGATTCCCCAGATTTTGGATTTGGCTGGCATTTCGCCATTGCAGAAATCCTCTCCCGTTAATGACTTAGTTTTTAAGTAAGTAAATTTCAGGTCAATTGTTATAGCGCTATGCCCAGGGAACAGGGAACAGGGAACAGGGAATAGGGAATAGGGTAAATATACCTTTTTCTCTCCCCACCCTACCCAAACTTCCCAAACTTCCCACACTCCTCCCTGTTCCCTGTTATCTTTTCTCCTTTTAACTAATACTAAGAATCACCGAACTAACTACAGGGTATAGGGTGAAAAAAGTTTGACTAATGTCTGTGAATGTCTCAATGAGTGAACGCCTCTGGAGGGATTGTAAAACATTGATTAGTTTTGAATCCGAGCTAATGGTCATATCCTGGCGCAATTGTTCCCGGGAAACGGGTACGGGTTTGGTACTTATCCCTAGATACCTGATCACTTCTCTTTCTGACTTATCTAAGCGATTCAACTGTGCAATTAAAATTAACCTGATTGGCTCAGGAACAAATACCTCATTCAAGCTTAAAAATTTCGATACACTGCCATTAAAATATTTTTCAATTGTTGTCGCTACTAGATTTAATGCTAAGGGATTGCCTCGATAACGGGTAATCAAGGTTTCCCATTCTTCTGTATTTCCAAATAACCCGTTATCTACTAAGATTTTCTCAGCTTCTTCTGTAGGTAACCCCTTCAGGGTTAATGAAGCAGTAGTGTTATTTTTTTGCTCCAGTAACTCTAGTTGTAGAAATTTTTCCCAACTGATCAGCAGCAAAGCACTTTGGTGTTTTTCCTGTGCTACTCGTCTAAATAGCTGACCATAATCCTCATAGTTGGCTTGATAGTATCCAGCTATAGCGCCAGGACTTAGAATCTGCTCTGCGTCATCCAGTCCGATCAGACACCGATGCTCTTGTAAACATTTTATCAAGCTAGAAATAAGAGCGTTGATGTCTTCTGGTAAATTGAATGATTGCTGGTGAGATAGGAATTGAATCAGCTCTACTAGCAGTTGTTTCAGGGGTGGAGCATGGCGCAGATTACGCCAAATAATATACTCAAATTCCCCTTGAAGGTTGTTTGCAAGTTTGACAGCAAGAGTGGTTTTACCAATCCCTCCTATACCGAGAATCCCTACTAGTGAGTATTGCTTTTTACTAATCCATTGCTGCAGTTGATTGACTTCATTAGTGCGTCCATAGAAAGCATAAATTTCTGGTGCTTCCCCCCAATCGTGGTGGTACTGAGGCATTTTGTATCCTGCAACTTCTAGCCACTTAGAGACGTCTTTCCAGTTAGTGAGGCTATTTAATTCTCGATTAGTTAGTGCTTCGACATATCGATACAATCCCCTAGTCAGGGCAACAGCGATTGAGTTAGAGCTCCGATGGAGAGTCTCAGCTATTTTTTTTGGGGAGTAGCCACAAAGCAATCCTCTCAAGTACACTTTTTCCACTGATGTAAGTGTGCTTTTATTCTGAGTTTCCCTCTGTTTTTGCTCGCCAATATCTATATATAACTTGTCTAAATCCCAAAGCTTTACTGCTTCTAAAAACAGTTCATCTTCTGGATAAAACGCACCCTGCGCCATTTGCTTGCCTTCCTTGAGATAAAACTTATAAACCCTTACAGACTGAACACTGGATCTAAAGTTTGTATAACGACTAGTACACCGTCTCGGAAATAACTGACTAGTTAAAATCTCCTTGATCTGGCTTGTCTTTGCCCTGTTCTTCCTCTCCGTTAAACTGAGATCATGGAGCATTGTGATTAATCCGTTGGTGGGCAGCAGTGCAAACCCAAGGCTATGGCCAGCTTGGTGAATCGGTTTGCTTCACTGCCCACCCTACATCAAGCTAAGTGGGACAGGGGATGCGGTGCGAATGCGTTCGCGTAGCGTGACCGTAGGTCAATCGCGTTTTCACCAATTGTCTGGTTAACTCAATACCCCACTTTTGTCAATAACTGAGCTGATCAAGGGTTATGTGAGCGAGAGACGCTTTGATTTACCTGTAACCTCTAGCAAGGGAGCATTGAAGCAACAGTGATGGTAGTAGAGATCCGGGTAATGGTCTGGTTTCATCAAAGACAAGCTTTTACTATCTCTAATAAATTTTCTCTGATCTTGCTATCAGTATCAGCGCTAGAATCACTCAGTAAATTTAACAAATTTTCCTTAACTTCCTCTTCTTCTGCTTCCAGCTGTTTTTTCCCTTCTAAGTCTTCTAATTTTTGACGCCATTCTCTACGACTTCCATATGATTCCTTGCTAGCCTGTTTGAGCTTTTCGCTATAATCTTCCTCCGTGTCCAAATCAAAGACAAACATAAAATAAGATATATCTTTTGACATAATCTTATTGGCGATTGCTAAGGCTGATTCATCTGGAGCAACTTGCCAGACCTGTTCAAATACTCTACACAACTCATAAGCCATCGAATTATTACTTTTTTTATAGGCTTCCTGTATTTCCTTGAGTTTTTCACTTTTGCTGACAGTTGTCATGTTTATAACCCCTTCTTCTTATTTTAAGATGAAACTACGTTAGTCCAGCACCGGTGTATTATAAATCATTGGGGGCTATGTGCCCAGGGTGGCGTCCGCACCTTATAATCCCCGTGTAAACCCGATCAGCGCCTGCATCCAGACCTAAGCATACAGCTAGGTTGAAGTCTGGTGATAGGAATGAATCATACTAAATAATACCGTAAGGGCGTCTGATCAAAAGCTTTTAAAAAGCTGATGATCAGACGCCCTTGTTTTTCCCAAGATTTATCCGGGGTAGAGTTCAAGCTTATGGTTAATAATTTCCATTCAAGAGGTCTAAGTTGCTAGGATCAGTAGCCAAATCACTCTCCTCATCTAAGCTGTAAACACGGGCTGTGTTATCATCAAGCAGGTTGCCTTGCTGTAATTCAGTACTATCGGCGGGTTCACCATAGCCATAGACCATGCTACTCCCATGGTCGAATTCCGGTTCTGGATTACCAAGAGTGGGCTCTTGGTAAGAATTGAAACCAGTTCCTGCGGGAATCAGACGCCCAATGATGACATTCTCTTTCAGACCTCTGAGCCAGTCAGATTTCCCTTCGATCGCTGCTTCTGTCAGCACACGAGTAGTTTCTTGGAAGCTGGCAGCAGAGATAAATGAATCGGTATTAAGGGATGCTTTGGTAATTCCCAGTAGTACCGGTGTATATTGAGCTGGCGCACCACCAGTGATGGCCATGGCGTCATTCACTGTCTCAATCTGCCGCAACTCCACGAGTTCTCCTGGTAGCATAGTGGTATCACCACCATCGTCTACCCTCACTTTAGAGGTCATCTGACGAACAATCACCTCAATATGCTTATCAGCAATATCAATTCCTTGAGACTGATACACCGACTGTACTTCATTTACCAAAAATGCTTGTGCTTGTTGCAATCCCTTTAAAGCAGCTTCGTAGACACCTCTTTTTTCGAGACAGTAGTTGAAGAAAATCTCTAAAATTTCATGGGGATTGGCTGGGCCATCGGTGATGGGTTCAGCGGTACCGACTTGCTGACCATCGGAAACAATAGCATTTTGCCCAGGCGAAATCGGGTAATCGGTCACGACTCCGTCTGACTCAATTACCTTGATATCAACGGTTTCGCCTTCTTCATAAATCACCTGGGCTTCTCCAGGACGTCTGGCCAATATACAGGCTTCTTTGGGTTTGCGAGCTTCTAGTAGTTCTTCAATCCTGGGCAAACCTTGGATAATATCCCCTGTCTTAGCCCGTTCAAACACCAGTAGTACCAGGTTATCACCCCGCTGCACCAAATCTGCCTTGTCAATTTGCAAAATTGCCCCCGCAGAAACTCGGTATGGACGAGCCAGTCGCAGGATAACAGAATCATCCGTCACCTGAACCACCTGACCTGATTCTCCAGCGGGTGTCCCTTCCGCTAAGGTGTTGGTACCAACGACCAAATCCCCTACTTTGACTGTGGCAGGAGACGTAATGGGGATTGTGACTCGGTCAGCATCCCTGACCACCAGCACTCGGCGAATGGCTTCTAATCCTTCTTGAATTCCCCGGATTTCACCAGCTTCCTTGCACTGAATTTCTGTTCGAGCAACTACCGCACCTGGAGGAATTTCGTCCCCATAATTTACTAAAATCCGGGTTTTGGTATTACCCCCTAACGGATCTGCATTGGTATCCCGGCGAACCACCAACGACTCCAGGATCACCAGTTGTAATCGCATATCCTCAGAGGCTTCATCCTCAGTACTGACTAACTCAATATCAGCACTCAGCTGGGATGAACTAGAATGGTCACTGCCAGCATCGGGGTTGCTCATTTCCAATACCAACTGGGTGCGGAGTAATTCCACCCCATCCACAGACTTGACCCGTTCTCCATCTTTATAGGGAATGCGTTGGATGGCTCGCAATTGAATCTGGGTTCCTTGGGTCCCTTGGTTGGAATTGTCTTGGGTATTAATGGACGCCTGAGAGGGAACCGCTGGTTCATCTGGTACAGCAAACTCAGTCACTGGCCGCAGCAGCAGTCCCATACCATCAGGTGTGTCAACTGCTTCTCCATAACACAGGTTTTCTACCGTTATCCCTGGCAAATCTTCCGAGCCGGGATAGATCAGGTGACCCTCACTAGTCATGGTCTCTGGTAGGTTCTCCACCAGATGAAATTCCCCAGGCTTAACCACAATTTCCCGGAGGATATCATTTTTTTGGACAACTTCCACTACACCTGACGATTGACAGAAGATATCCTTAACCACTTCTGTGCCTGCTTCCACATATTGACCGTCTTCCACAAGCAGCAGGGAAATATCTTTGTTGACCTCATGGCATTCTTCCGGAATCCAGAGTAAGGTACCGCCTTTGGTAACTTCGTAACCTTGCTTGGCTTTACCCCGTTTAGCCACCTCTACACCAGCATATTTAATAATGCCACCGGTTTTAGTGTAGTATTGGTCATCAATCAGTTCCGCCACCACCTGGTGGTTGAGTACCTTTGTGCCAGGGGTTGCCTTCAGGGAAAAGTGCTGATTATTGGCAGTGTGAATCACATATTGTTCCCGACCCCCCGTGCTTTCCATTCTCACCTGTGATTGATCCAAGCGGACGGAAGCTGTGATAATGTCAATTTCTCTTTTGCCTGGGGTCAGTCGCACCACACCACCATTGAGTGTGACTAATTTGGTTTCCGCCAGTACTGTGCCAATCTCTACAGTATCCCCATTTTTCACCACCGGTTCGGCACCAGGGGGTAGGTTATAGACGTCCCCAGATAAAATCCAGAGCAAACCGCTGCGTTGGGCAATCCGAGTAGTATTACCCTGTCGATCTGTTTTTTCCTCAGGGACTAAGTCGGCAAATAGCACTTCCCCGGCTAAGTCCGATGCCACATCCTTAGCCGCTTTTTCTGTGGAAGGACGGCTTTTACTCAGGGCTACTTCTGCTAACAGATCACCCTTGCTGACTGTTTGCCCATCACTGACTAAGACCAAGGAGCCCGCTGTTAAAGGAAAGGTTTTGGCAGAGCCATTAGTTGGTGCCAAAATCAGATCCCCAGCTAGTTCCACTTGTTGACGCTCGTCACCGTGGCGAGTCCTAACTTGGCGGGTACGTAGGCTTTTGCCAAAGTTTACTACACCCTTAACGGGAGCAGAGAGCTGGCGTGCCACTTCCCCGGTAAACACACCCCCTGTGTGGAAGGTCCGCATAGTCAACTGAGTTCCTGGTTCCCCAATAGACTGGGCAGCAATAATCCCCACCGCTTCGCCCAAATCCACCATGTGCCCATGAGCTAAGCTCCAACCATAGCATCTCTGGCAAACTGACCGCTGGGCTTCACAGGTTAGAGGCGATCGCACCATTACCTCTTTAATACCAGACGATTCAATCTCTTTGGCTAGTTGATCAGATACATCTTGGTTTTGTTTAGCAATTACTTTCCCGGTTTTTGGATGAACCAATTCCTCTGCTACAATTCGACCTAAGAGCTTATCCGCTAGGGAAATTAAAATGCGATCGCCGTCAGTCATGGCTGCGATTTTGATGCCCCGACTGGTGCCACAATCAAGGTCTCGTACAATCACGTCCTGGGAAACATCCACCAGACA